>NZ_BJXJ01000035.1 GCF_007990935.1 Vibrio sagamiensis NBRC 104589 | reverse complement strand
CCATCCGCATTACCTGATATATCTTCTGCAACAGCAGCTAACAAATTTACTTGATCGATAATTGACTGAATTTCAGCAGCAGTAGGGTTTGATGAATCAGCGTATACACCTGATTTTAAAGCAGTTGTATACCTTGACTCATTGGCTACAATGGCACCATTTACCCCATCTATTGCATTTAATTCTATAGAATTTACTGCAACTGCATCATTATCACCGTTAATTTCATCAATTACCGCTAAATCAGCAGAGAAGCGTCCCCAAAGATTGTTGCTCGATAAGTTGTGTAAACTATTAAAACCATTTTGTTTAGAGCCAGGCATCCAATGTAGATTGCTTGAAACACCACAAGAGTGCCAAATCTTTTTATGTAAACTTTCTACGCCTGCATCACAAGTAGCGGTAATATTTCCTCCAGTACCCGTCCATTCAAAACCACGCCCTTCTCCATCAGTGAAATATGCACCCATGCTTTGATAAGCTTGCAATCTCTTAATATAAATGGGATGTTGTGTTTCACGATCAAAAGGAGTGTTCTCATCTGAACCAGCATTCATGCGAAATTCATTAACACGCAAACCAGACGCGATTTCTTGGCTTAATATAGTGTTATTATGTAATGAAATATCAGAGACTTGAGTGTAATCTCCCGTTGCCTTTGATTCACCTGAAGCGATCAGAATCCATCCATTTTCATCAACATAACTAGAGAAAACTGTACCATCTTGGTAAAAGTAATATGTACCAGCTACAGTAACGTTATTAGCATACTCAGGATGGGCAAAAGGTGCGTTGCTTGAGCCATCACCAACATATCCTTCTGCAATAACTGGATTATCACGAACAATGAGTTTTAAAGACTTTGATATTGTCGGGTAATCATGGCCAGAAACGGAATCTGCATAATGCAAATTAAGTTGGTTTTCTAAAAGCTGTAAATCAACAACATCACTGTCGATCTGTATTTGATATTCTATTTGTACCGTATCTAAAGAGTTTAAACTCCCCCCACTAGAGGAGGTTGCACCATTACCAATATTAACGTGAACTTCATGGTTTAGAGAATTATAATAACCATTATCATCTCCCTGTGCATCTGTAAGGGTACCTTGCCCTATCCCCGAAACAATTTCCATACTATTGGGGACATAGCTAATTCCTTTAGGTAATATATTATAAAGATAAACGTCATTTCCACGGTTACCAGTCGAATCTATGTTAATATGTACATCGACAATATCATCGGCTTCTAAATAACCGCCGTTATGGTCGACATACCCTGCATGCATACGAACTTCAGGTACAACTTCAATCTGAAGGCCCAATACATGTAAGTTAGCCCAGTCTTCACCCAATTGTCCCGGTTCACTCACACCAACATTTCTCAAACATACGTTTGTCGTATTGTTGGCAATTAAATTTGACACATCAAAGATATCTAAGTCCCAAGAACTGAATGGATTAGAGGTAACCTGAGCCACTCCATTTATCGAATAAGTATTATTTAAAATATCATTATGTGGATTGAGAGCATTACTTATTCTTTTTGCTGTATTATCTGTACAATTAACTGGCGCACCTGTATTAGATGTTTCTAAAGTCAAAGCATTACCATACCTTGTCGTACCACCATAACCAATAACCAATGCTTCCGCATCAAAGGCACCTGAACTAGGTGTAATTATATTGTTAACTTTAACGTCAACAGGTGTTGAAGCAACATATTTTAGGCCATCATGGATAGTTATGTGGTTAAAATTGAGATTCTCACCTTCACTAATAACAACCAAAGCCCAGCCACCCATATTACTGTTACTATAAATATCTTTGACCGTATATGTACCAGAACCAGATACTTGTACAAAGTTAGTAACATCACGTCGATATGCCCCACCTTCCCAACCGCCATTACCATCAGCCCAATCTGCATCAAATGTGGTGTACGTCGTATCTTGTGGGCCTTTTATTTTAATTGTTGCTCTACTATCTCCAGGCGTCCAGTTATGAAGCCCAGCAGGCCTTGAGGCCCAAAATAGCCAAGCTTTTAGAACTGTTGATTCAGGAGGTAAATTCAAATCAGAATATGTAGGCTCTGATGAAAATAAATCCGTGCCGTTTACAACAACGCCAGCTGCAACGTTAATTTCACCTTGAATACTTTCATTAAATAACTCTGAAAACTCAGTTTGAGAAAAGGAGGGAATTGAGAATAGCAACAAATAAAAAACTACTAATTTTTTTATGTACTTTCCCATAAGAATTTTAGTTGGGGAGTTTTTTATATCCATAACATTTTTGCCTAACTGAGATTAAGAATCCTAGTCCACACAAGCAATTTTCAGACCAAACATGAAACAACCTAACTTTTAGACCTCAATCATCTCAAAAATTATTAAAAAGCATTTAAACTCAAAAGCTTAAGAGATGCAAAAACCCACTAACACGATACTTCTTTTGTTATTTATCTTATGTTTTTTATCTGATAAAAATTTTGGATATCAATTTTTTCTGAAAATTCAATTTGAGATTCATATTAAAAACCAATTTAGTAACAACTAATATCTCCCGTTTATATTAGTTAATTTCCATTAAAAATAGTTTAATCAACACTTATATTTAGCTCCTTTTTCAGATATTATTGTTTGACTAAAAACCTTTACTATTTAACTTACATGTAGAGCCTAAATGTGAACATCAATGTTGTACAACTGCTTGAACAAAACCCAATATTGCTTATTTTCGTTGTTCTAGCAATTGGCTTAAGTATTGGAAAATTTCGATTTGGAAGACTCCAGCTTGGTAACTCTATTGGAGTTCTTATTACTTCTCTCGTTATGGGACATCTGGGATTCTCATTTAATGCTGAAGCTCTTACTATTGGGTTTATGCTTTTTATTTATTGTGTCGGAATAGAAGCTGGCCCTAATTTTTTTGGTATTTTCTTTCGCGATGGTAAGCATTACTTTATTTTGAGTATGACGGTTCTCATAACTGGAATTGCTCTTACTTATTTTTGTGGTCACCTACTAGGCCTTGATTTTGGTTTATCAGCAGGCATGATGGCCGGAGCTCTAACAGCAACCCCTGTTTTAGTAGGAGCCCAAGATGCTTTGAGCTCTGGTTTGGCAACTACCCCAAAACAAATGGATTTTGCTGTAGTCTTAGAAAACCTCTCAGTTGGATACGCGATGGCTTATCTTGTTGGCTTGATAAGTATGATTATGTTCGCCAAATTACTTCCTAAGCTACAAAAGCAAAACCTTTCAGATTCAGCTCAACAAATAGCTCAAGAGCGTGGGCTCGGAAACTCCAGACAGCGTAAAGTTTATCTACCTATAATTCGGGCTTATCGTGTAGGCCCTGAGCTGATCAACTGGACTGATGGCAAAAATTTACGCGAACTGGGTATTTACCGCCAAACAGGTTGCTACATTGAACGCATTCGACGCAATGGTATTCTAGCCCACCCTGACGGCGATGCAATTTTACAGGAGGGTGATGAAATTGCTTTAGTTGGCTTCCCTGATAGCCATGCCCGACTCGATCCAAGCTTTAGAAACGGTAAAGAAGTCTTCGATCGTAATTTACTTGATCTGAGGATTGTAGAAGAAGAAATCGTAGTCAAAAGTGATGCAATAGCCGGTAAGCGTCTCTCAGACTTAAATCTATCCGGTTATGGCTGTTTTTTAAACCGTGTTGTAAGAGCACAAATTGAAATGCCTATGGATTTAGACATTGTTCTAACGAAAGGAGATGTACTGCAAGTTAGTGGTGAGAAAAGCCGTGTGCATGGTTTAGCCGAAAAAATTGGTTTTATCTCCATTCATAGCCAAATGGCTGATCTTTTAGCCTTCTGCAGTTTCTTCATTCTTGGCATAATGTTTGGCCTAGTAACGATGACATTTGGCCAGGTATCCTTCAGCTTGGGAAATGCTGTTGGTCTTTTACTTTCTGGAATCACACTTGGTTTTCTTCGTGCAAATCACCCTACTTTTGGCTACGTTCCCCAAGGAGCTTTAAATATGGTCAAAGATTTGGGGCTAATGTTTTTTATGGTTGGTATCGGGCTCAACGCAGGCGGCAAGATGTTTGAGCATTTAACCCAAGTCGGCCCTCAAATTATTGGTTTAGCCTTTATTGTCAGCGTGGTTCCTGTAGCTTTAGCCTATATCGTTGGTGCGTATATACTCAAGATGAACCGTGCACTTCTGTTTGGGGCAATTATTGGAGCAAGAACTTGCGCACCCGCAATGGATATCGTTAACGAATATGCCAAGTCGACGATTCCAGCTCTTGGGTATGCAGGTACTTATGCTATCGCTAATATCTTGATGACACTAGCTGGCACTATCCTGATTATTCTAAGCTAATTTTTTGAAAGATCATTAATAGTTGTTTAAGATAGTACTCAGTATAAAGTTATAAGACACAAAAAAGGCACTCTCTGAGTGCCTTTTTAATTCCTTAAAAAGCAATTAGATTTGGATAAAATCTGTTTCTACTGCTGGGTTCACATCTGCTTCGTAATCCACACCGTCAACACCGAAGCCGAATAACTTCAAGAATTCTTCTTTGTACTCAACGTAGTCAGTTAGTTCTTTTAGATTTTCGGATGTGATCTGTGGCCAAAGTTCACGACAATGTTGTTGAATATCGTCACGTAATTCCAGGTCATCAAGACGTAAACGATTCACTTCATCTACTTCTGCAGCACTACCGTCTTCTTTGTAAAGACGTTGGCTGAACATACGGAAGATTTGCTCCATACAACCTTCATGCAAGCCTTCTTCGCGCATTTTCTTGAATACCATTGCGATGTAGAGAGGCATTACAGGTATTGCAGAACTTGCTTGAGTCACAACAGACTTAAGTACCGCTACATTTGCACTACCGCCAGTTGCAGACAATTTCTCGTTCAGTGCTGCTGATGCACGATCTAGGTCCATTTTTGCTTTGCCTAGAGCACCATCCCAGTAGATTGGCCACGTTAGCTCAGTACCAATGTAGCTGTATGCCACTGTTTTACAGCCATCAGCTAGAACGCCAGCATCTGATAGTGCCTTAATCCATAATTCCCAGTCTTCACCACCCATTACGGTTACTGTGTCTTGAATTTCTTGCTCAGTTGCAGGCTCAACACTTGCTTCGATAATAACGTCTTTATTGGTGTCAACTGCCGTCGAAGTATAAACTTCACCGATTGGTTTTAAGGCAGAACGCACAAGCTCACCTGTTTCTGGCATTTTACGAACAGGTGAAGCAAGGGAGTAAACAACCATATCAACTTGACCAAGATCTTGCTTAATTAAGTCAATCGTTTTTTGTTTTGCTTCATTTGAAAAAGCATCACCGTTAAGGCTTTTAGCATATAAGCCTTCTTCGTGAGCAAGTTTTTCAAATGCAGCAGAATTGTAAAAGCCTGCCGTTCCTGGTTTTTTCTCTGTGCCTTCTTTCTCGAAAAAGACGCCAATCGTTGAAGCTCCGCCACCAAATGCAGCAGCAATACGGGAAGATAAGCCGTAACCACTCGAAGCACCAATAACCAAAACACGTTTTGGTGCATTCTTGATTGAGCTTTGTGATTTAGTATAAACAATTTGCTCTTTTACATTAGCTTCACAACCCACAGGATGAGTTGTTGTACAGATAAATCCACGAATTCTAGGTTTGATGATCATATTCAACTTCCTTTAAAAGACGTTGTTAGGATAAGAGTTTCGACATTAGTTCGCACGTAATTTCTGTAAAAATGCAGCGAAAATGCAAGTGGTTGGATCTCTATGAATGAAAAATTTGTTTTTGAGATGAAAAACTCTACCCAAAGTAGCATCAGATTGTTTAGATCTAAACACTAAACGGTTTAAAAGCACCGCAAAGGTGCTTTTGATTAAAGATTAAATAACGTCAAGAGAACAACTCAGTGATATCGTTAAATTATGCAACTGAGTTTAAATGACATTTTTTAGAACAATGAGTGCGAACTTCCGAAAAGTCATGACTAAAATGATCGACTTGTATTGCTTTTGAACGTAATTTATCTGCCGAAACTATATGCTCAATTTCTTTCTCGGAGAGTATATCGTTTTTTAACGCCTGCTCAAGTCGCTGTTGTAGAGTGCCTTTACGATCTATTTTACCATCTTTAATACCTTGGTTCATTTTTATTTCCAATGGTTTAATGTCATACATAGCTACGAATGCTTTGTCCATTAAACCTATATTGTCATCGTCACCTTTACCTACGTGGCACAAATGGGTTAGGCGTTCTCTCTGTGCTCCCGGAATCATTATTGCTTCAGCAAGTCGGACACACAAATCATGACTAGGCGCTTTAAAATGGTTACCAAGTGGGAATAATAGACTTTTTAGAACCGTTCCCGCGTACTTCACTGGGAAATTGGCGTAAACTTCGTTGAGCGACTTGGCTGCGTAGAATAAGCAATGTTGAATGGCGTAGTGAACAAAATCAAGGTCTTCCTGAAGGCGACCCTCGTCTTCATATTTTTTCAATGTCGCACATGCCATATATAGATAACTTAAGCCATCCCCCAATCGTGCTGAAATCATTTCTTTACGTTTTAGCTCACCACCGAGCGTTAACATTGCAACATCAGCACTAACTGCAAGTACACGACTTAAACGACTAATATCTTTGTAATATTGTTGGGTCGGACCACTGGTGGGGCTTTTAACAAAGTATGAACCAGTTAAAGCTGCGCTAAAAGCGCCGAAGGTGTTACTTAAAGCGTGCTTAATATGCTTGAATAATAAATCATCAAAATCTTCTTTGCCTTGCTCATGATCTGGATTAGCTGCCGCCTCCATTTCTTTAAGGACATAAGGATGACAACGTGTGGCACCTTGACCAAAAATCATTAAGTTTCGAGTGAGAATATTTGCCCCTTCAACCGTGATCGCAACTGGGATTCCCAAGTAATGTTTTGCAAGGTAATTCATCGGGCCATCTTGAATTGCTCTACCTGCATGAATATCAAATGCATCATTCATAATAGTTCGACCCATTTCTGTCATATGATATTTAGCAATTGCAGTAATAATCCCCGGTTTTTCATTAAGGTCAAGTGCTGTAGTCGTCAACGTTCTGGTCGCTTCCAGTAAATAGGTTAACCCTCCAATTCTTCCCATTGCTTCAGCAACACCTTCAAACTTACCAATCGACATACCAAACTGCTTACGAACATAAGCATACGCCCCTGTAGTTCTAGCAGTTAAATGACCAGCGGCAGCACCAATAGCAGGTAATGAAATCCCTCGACCAGCTGAAAGACACTCGACCAACATTCTCCATCCTCTACCCGCATACTCAGCCCCCCCAATCAGCCATTCAATTGGAATGAATACATTTTCGCCACGAGTCGGACCATTCATGAACGCCAACCCAATTGGGTCATGGCGATCTCCAATCTCCACACCATCGTGTTTGGTCGGAATTAAAGCACAGGTGATACCGATCTCTTTCTTATCACCAAGTAAGCCTTCAGGATCATACAATTTGAATGCAAGTCCAAGAACCGTTGCTACAGGTGCTAGTGTAATATAACGTTTGTTCCAGCTCAGTCGTACCCCGAGTACTTCTTCTCCCTCATATAATCCATAGCAAACCGTTCCCTTATCTGGTATCCCACCAGCGTCAGAACCAGCTTCAGGCCCTGTAAGTGCGAAACAAGGGATTTCTGTTCCATCAGCTAAACGTGGCAACCAATAATCTTTTTGCTGTTGAGTACCATAGTGAGAGAGAAGCTCTCCTGGTCCAAGCGAATTAGGCACCATGACCGAGACAGCGGCACTAATACTCCGAGTTGCAATTTTGGAGACAATAGTCGAATTCGCAAATGCTGAAAATTCACGTCCACCATACTCTTTAGAGATTATTAACGAAAAAAAGCGCTCTTTACGTAAATATTCCCAAGCAGGTTTAGATAACTCTCGATCTTCTTTGACCATTTGCTGGTCATCAATCAAGTTCAAGAAGGTTTCTAATTCATTATCTATAAAATGCTGCTCCTCGGCTGACAGAATAGGTTTGGGGTAATTAAGAAGAGTTGAAAAATTTGGTTTACCTGAAAACAACTCTGCATCCCACCAAACACTTCCTGCTTCCATAGCTTCTTTCTCTGTGCTAGAAAGCGGAGGTAGCACTCTCTTGAACATGTTGAATGCAGGGTCAGTGATCCATTTCTTGCGTAAAGAGCTCATAGTTCAAATCCTTTGTTAATTAAAAGTCATTATTTCGCTGACATTCCTGATGATAAAAAGACAATAAGGTTATCAATCACCCATTTCAGTACCACTTTTTGGTCAAGTCGGCTTTCTGCTAATTCAGTAAATGCTTGGCTGGAAGCCATGGTGAAAACGCATGTCCCCAAAGTAAAGTGCAATCGCCAAAACAATAGCTCTTCAGTCAGCTCTGGATTGGCCTTTTTGATTGATGAGACAAAAAGGGTTAAGACGCTTTTATACCGAGTCCCTATAAACCACCTAAGGTGTCCTTGCACATCGGTATAACTTCTTCCAATCAGTAACATAAATAAAGTCGTACCGTTAGGTCTCACATCATTCAGTGCTTTCAAAGGGAGTCTCAGTGATTCAAAGACTTCTCTCATTGAAAACTGGGACTCCCTTTGAAAACTGAGAGCGGGCATTGAGGTCCATTAAACTTCTCTCAACATTTGGCATCAAAGCTTCCAAATAACGATCTATAACCGCTCTAACGAGTGTTTTCTTATCTCCAAAATGGTAATTAACCGAGGCAAGGTTAACATTTGCCTTACCCGTAATTGTACGTAGTGAAGTATCATTAAAGCCATTTTCAGCAAAAAGTCCTTCTGCAGCATTCAAGATTCTTTCTTTCGTAGTACCTTTAGAAGACATTTTAATCACCCGTATCAAACATCTGTTTAAAATATACTCTCCAACCCTAAAAGTAACAATTGATTAACATCACAAATCAAAAAAATGGTCAGACCAGATAACTTGAAACTTTGAATCAAGGTACTAAAAATTTTTTTAAAAAAATTGAACTGTTTCCAATCATGTCAGTCTCATATAATGTAGCGACTTACAAGATTTTACTGGCCGTCAAACTTGTCTCCATACCGTTGTTACATACTGCTTTATTTAACTCCTTTTTATTTTTTCAGACCTACTATATGGGTCTGTTTTTTTATCCATGAATAAAAAAAAAGCTCCATCTACAGGAGCTTTATTATTGAAATCATATGTTTTGCCAAAAGGTGAAGTCTCTTAAATATGCACTTACTGCACTAGTATGAATATACTCCAGCATAAAACAAAAAATTCATTAAAATATACATATCGGTCATACTTTTTTCACTTCAACCGTTCCATCAATAGCATGTTTGGGTAGAGAGCAATTAAGTAAAAAGTAGCCTATTATTGCTGCAGTCGTTGATCCCATAAGAATCCCCAAGCGAGCATAAGTATCGAATTCAGGGCTGACACCAGCGAAAGCCAATGAAGAAATAAATATCGACATCGTAAAGCCAATACCACATAACACTGACACAGCAAAGATATGAACAAAGTTAATTCCTTTAGGTAACTTTGCAACACCCGATTTTACTGCTATCCAACTAAATGTGAAGATTCCTAAAGGTTTACCAACAACTAAACCAAGGGCGATACCTAGCGGTAGCATAGAAGTTAAACCAGATAATGATATACCTTGCAATGAGATCCCAGCATTAGCAAAAGCGAACAAAGGTAAAATGAAGAACGCCACGTATGGATGTAAAGCATGTTCCATGTGCTTGAGAGGCGAAAGTTTACCCTCTTTTCCTTTTAGTGGTATAGCAAAACCAATCACAACTCCCGCCAAAGTTGCGTGAACACCTGATTTAAGTACAGCAAACCAAAGGATGGCGCCAACAACCATATACGGCAATAATCTCGTTACCTTTTTTGTATGAAGTACATACAATAACCCAGTCATGATAAAACCAACTGTAAGAGCTGATGTCGATAATTCCCCTGTATAGAACAAAGCAATAATAACGACAACACCAAGATCATCAATAATCGCCAGTGCCAGTAAGAAAACCTTAAGGCTTACTGGAACACGCTTACCCAACAAAGCCATAATCCCAAGAGCAAATGCTATATCTGTAGCTGCGGGAATAGCCCAACCAGCCATTGCTTCTGAGTCACCTGAGTTAAATGCAATGTAAATCAGTGCAGGTGCTAACATACCACCAACAGCAGCTATTGCCGGGAAAATAGCGGTTTCTTTTGACTTTAATGCACCTTCCAGAAGCTCACGTTTGACCTCTAAGCCAATAAGAAGAAAGAAGATAGCCATTAAACCATCGTTAATCCAATGTGATATAGACATACCAAAAACATAGGTATGCAGGAGGGATTGATACGTTTCGCCTAGTGGAGAGTTAGCAATCATCATTGCAATTGCCGCAGCGATTACAAGCAAAATACCACCAGCCGATTCCATTTTGAAAAAATCACGAACGATATCATTCATGGTTTAGTCCTTATATTTATTATCTTACGTAAACAATTAACAAAGAATGAGTTTATAGTTGCTTCGAAGCAAAGAATAATCGCTTCTTCAGAATTTAAACCTCGGTTTTACCGAAACATTAAACAAAAAGCATCGTTTTTTCCAACAATGTACCCAAGCAATTGTAAAATGTCATGTATAACGAACAACCTTATTTAACAAAGCAAATCAGAGTTTCATGTGTGTATTTTGGTCCCTCTTTCAATCTAGGTGAAGCCATTCATACTTTTCAAGACAAAAGTAAGCATTTTTACAATTATTATAATCCTAAATACCCCTAGTAACCCATTAGCTGCATAAACCCATAAGCTCGCTGTGAGCCAGTCGTTGTAATAGGTCCTTCCCAATATGGTATTAAGAAAGGTAGCCACATTTCCGTTTTTATCGCTCGTACGGTTAAATTAATATTATATTTAGGTACGCGAATATTCCAATGTAATGGCACCAAATGCTGGTCAGTAAGCTGGGTATTTTTTATTGGTGTGATAATTAATTCTTGTTCATCCAAGCTTATACTCTTACCAGCTCGTGTTGCCAACATACCTGAAAGGTAAGATGTTTGACCGTGGTAGCGGTAACGACTAACTGTAAGCATACGGTCATCCTCTAAATGGAAGGCAAACCAGTCCCATCCCTGCTGATCATTCCCTACCAAATCACTTCCCCACTCTTTATTTACCCAAGCATTACCTTCAATTTCAATAGCTTGACCATCAAGATTGAGCGTACCTTCGATGCTCAAAAATGGCGCACTAAAATTAAACGAGGCTATAGATTGTAATTTGTGCTTGATCTTAAAACCTTTATCTCCATTAGCCAAAAAGGGACCTGAAGTCGATGTTTTTAGATGAACAGAGAATAAATCAGTCGAGACCTCTAACGTTCCTGGAAATGGGTTTGCACTGACTGAACGCCATTTCCAATTATCCAACCAGAGCTGAAAAGGTGGACTAGTCATACCTGCTTGACCTATCCCTCCTCTGGCGATACGTTGTTCTTTCCAAACTTGAGTTCCATTACTGATTACAATATATGAAAGGTAGAGTTGAGGATTTTGCCATCCTCGTCCGTTTCGTTCATCCACCGCTATTCTAAAAAAAACCCACTGAATAAAATAGTTTTGACCGTTATTCCCCTTCGTTGTGGCGTAATAATTCCACCATTCATGTTGATAGCTAGGGTGAATTCCAAAATCGCGAGGTAGTGATGCCGAATGATCTGGAGTAACAGGATCAAAAATGACTTTCTGTTTATTTTCTTGGCCCTGATGAAAGTTGGTCGGTTTTACCATACCTTCAAACATGCTGCTATGAGCAAACCAATACTTAAAGTAGAACATCCCCAAGAGAACTAATCCAGCGAATATAGCTATAAATAATAAGATCAGAACTCTTTTTTTGTATTTTTCATCTCTCACTATAAAGCATCTCTAAGCGATTTCATCGGTGTACGCTTGATCATTCTCAAAACAGGTAATGCCCCAGCAAACATGATAGAAAACATCGCCAAGGCAATTGTCTGCATATATTTCCATGGTATTGTATGTAATTCTAATGACCAACCAAAGGAATGTTTCATTACCACATCAACGATTAAATGTGCTAGAGCAAAACCTAATGGTATTGCCACAATCGCAGACAAAACACCTAATAAAAACAACTGAAAGCCTCCAAGCAGCACCAATTCTTTTCCTGACACCCCCATGCACCGGAGTAAAGCAAAATGTTTCTGCCGTGAATACTCACCGGCTAATGTCGCAAAAAAGAGGCCAAATGCTGCAATAATTAACGTAATATTACCCAGTGTTCCAGCAATAGAAAATGTGTTGTCGAAAACTCTCATCACTTGATTGTAGATACTTTTGTTATCAATAATTTGATCTTGCGGTAAACGGAATAGATTGATTAAGCGATCTCGCAGATTCTGTTTATCTACATTTTGCTTTAACGACACACCTAAGCCTATATCCCCAGTCCCAGAAAACTCATTTAACCAATTTCGATGTGACATCAGAATTTGGTCATAAGGAGTACCATAATCATAATAAATTCCTACAACTTCCCATTTTTTTTTCAGAGTAGGATACAAAGAGATTTCATCGCCCGGTAAAATTTTATGACTCAATGCCATAGACTCACTGACCATAATACTCTGAGTGTTATGAAGTCTTTGCCAATAATTAGGTACACTTAATTTAACAGGTAAAGAGCTTCGTTCATCCAAAGAAGCTCCTGTGCTAACAACTTGTAAAACACCATTTTCTACAAGAATATCTTTTTCCCATCGCCACCAAACACTTTCAACTTCAGGTTGTTCAGCAAGCCAGCCACTCATTCGGGTTGCAGTGCCATTAGTTGAGTATATGTACAGATCCGCAACCAACCTTTTGTTAAGCCATTTGTCAGTTGTGTCACGAAAACTACCGACCATGGTTTCAACACCTATATTGACTGCTAAGGCCAGCATAAATGCCATCATAGCAACACCTCTGTAACTCATACTTGCAGCTGCATCAGAAAAAAGCCAACGAGCTCTAACCCACCGTAAAGATTTAGAAAAATTGTTAAATATTTGCCACATAATGAATGGAGTAAATAGCGCAACACTTACTAACATCAGAATTATAATGGCGAAACCAGATTCAAGCGTTCTAGGAGCTTGGTATACTGCAATGCCTGCAACACAACATGCACAAGCAAGTAAAGCCTGCAAAGAAAACTCTTTTCCAGTAAAACGCATTAATGACAAACGAGAAGATAAACGAATTGGCTCAGAATTGATAAGCCTAATTAACGGCCAAAAACATGAAACTCCAGCTCCCAATGCTGCCATTAATAGGCTATTGAGACTAGAACTCCAAGACCAACCGATAGACAAACCAATGTTTGCATCATAAAGTTCATTCAAACTAGAGGATACTGAAGGTATTAACTTATTAGCCAAAAAGAGACCAAGGATATTACCGCAAATCCAAGCAACTAAAACTAGGAAAGTTAGCTCAAACATTAAGGATTTAGCGAGCTGTATGCCGTTCACTCCATTTTGACGTAAAATGCCCACCAAACGTTGACGCTGTGTAAATGACAAAGACATTGCTTGATAAAATATAAACAAGCCAACTAAAAATGACAGCATACCCATGGCTGTTAAATTAGTATGAAAGGCTCTTGTTAATGACTCCAATTCAGTACGTCCATTACGAACCAGTCTCATACCATTTGGAAGAAGGCTTTTCAAAGTGTTTAATTTTTCAACGCTCATATCCCCACAAGCGATGGTTGATAAGTTGGAAGTACGTTTCAACTTACGAAGTAAAGACATATCGGCAATGAGTCGACTACCCACAATCAAATTCTCATTATCAATAGCAAGAGGCCCCAATTGACCACCATCATTTAAAGCAATAAAATCTCCATTCCTCCACCCCATATGCTCGGCTAACTGCTGACTCACTAGAACCGGAAACGGCGGCTTCATCAGAGTAAGTATTGAAAAATCACTGAGACTTTTCCCCTGATACAATGGTAATAAGGATAAAGGATCGACGCCTAATAGCGTCAAATTTGTCCCGGTTTGAAGCTCCGGGTGTTGCACATCAAAGGGAACACATTTGTTAAAGCCTGCTTGCCGTAACTGAACATAAAAGCCTTGCGGAATTTTATTAGCTGAAAATTTTGTTTTAATTCGATAAGGAAAAGGAGTTAAAAAAAGTGTTTCTCCTGTTTCATAGCTTTGTTGAGCGTGTTGATTTATGGAAGTCACGCCAACTAAAAGAGAGACCGCAAGCGTTAAACCAAGCCAAACAAGAACAAGCTGTAACGGATGACGTCGATAATGGCCAAGCATTGCTTTAACTACGGGCCATAGCATCCAACTGCCCTCCTTGCAGGCGAATGATTCTTTCCATATGGAAAGCAACGTTTTCACTATGCGTTACGAGTAGCAATGTACACTTCAATTGGCGAGATAAACTTGTGAGTAAACGCATTACTGCTTCAGCGTTTCGTTCATCTAAACTACCAGTAGGTTCATCAGCTAATAGGACTTGGGGCTCCATATATAGTGCCCGAGCAATGGCTGCTCGCTGCTGCTGACCACCAGAAATTTCCTCTGGATAACGGCCCAACAAAGGCATGAGGTCAAGAGTAGATAAAATCTGGCGCCATAGCCCCATATCTTCTGGTAAACCTTTAAGTTGGCGACAAAAGCGTATGTTATCAGCAATATTTAACGTGGGTAATAGATTAAACTGTTGAAATATATTACCTATGTTATTACGACGATATATGGTTCTATAACGTTCAGCCGCACTATGCATAGAAAAGTTGGGATAAAGGATTTCTCCCGAATCAACCGTATCAAGTCCGGCAATAAGGTTCAGTAAAGTGCTTTTACCTGAACCACTTTCTCCCATCAGTGCAACTTGTTCACCTTGCTGCAATGTTAATTCTGCACCTTGTAGTACTGGATGAAACTCTTCACCATCTATGTAACCTTTACAAAGGTTTCGCAGCATTAACATTTATTTTATCACTCAGCTAATGATTGAGAATATGGGGCAGAATCTACACTAAAATCATGTTATTAGAAAGTAATTTGGATCATTGCTCACACTATTGGAGACAAATAGTATCATCAAGCGTAGATTCACTGGCTTATTCGCAAAGAAAGTTCAACATTATCTATGCATATTTTAAGAGGCTACACGCAACTAGCTGAATTAATTTATAAAAACATCATCATTTTCTCACGTCAGCGTTGTTACTCAACTCAACATCAAGTCATACGTTACTTACCATACGATAGGATGACCTAAGGAAAAACATGAAAAAAGTCTTGGTTCTCGGTGCGTCTGGATACATTGGTTCACAACTACTCCCACAGCTTCTAGAACAAGGGCATCAAGTGACAGCAGCAGCGAGGCACCTTGATTATCTTACTGCTAGAGTTGAACCCCATCCGAACCTTAAACTTATCTATTTAGACTTAAGCATAAAGTCAGCCACACTCGCTGCCGTTAAAGATTTTGATTTAGTCTATTTTTTGGTACACGGGATGGCACAAGGTCATGACTTTATTCACTATGAAGCTAACATCGCTCTTAACTTAAAACAGGCTTTAATTAACAGCCAGATAAAACACGTTATTTATCTCAGTGCCATCCAGCCAGATACTGGGCACTCTCAACATTTAGCCGCTCGTAAGCTAACCGGTGAAATCATTCGGAAGTCTGGTATTCCAATTACAGAATTAAGGGCAGGCATTGTTATTGGCCCAGGTTCCGCCGCTTTTGAGATTATGCGTGATTTTGTTTACAACCTCCCTATTTTAATCACCCCCAAATGGGTCGATAGAAAAGCCAACCCAATCGCACTTCTTAATCTGAATTATTACTTGCTCAAGCTGGCAGAGGAAGATCCAAGCCAAAGTTCAATCTATGAAGTCGGAGGCCCTAATATTCTCAGCTATCGGGAACAATTTGAGATTATCTGCCAGTCAACCAACAGACCGTTTCGACTATATTCCACGCCGTTATTAACGCCTAAAATGGCTTCTTATTGGTTAGGCCTTGTTACCTCTGTTCCAAGCAATATTGGCAAAGCATTACTCGCTGGCTTAGAGCATGATTACATTGCAGATTCCAAACCCATCGAGTCTCGCTTCCCGCAATCATTAATTCCATATAAACAAGCGGTTGCTAACACTATCGAAAACGAAGGAACGTTTGTTCGCAGCCATGTTTGGGGCTTTGAACAGGCGGCTTTAAAACGCTGGCAACCCGGATACGGTTATTTTCCTAAACAAGCAGAAGCGAGTTGCTACACGCAGGCAAGCGCTGATTCACTATGGCAAGTTGCACAAAAGGTTGGCAGTAAAGAAGAAGGTTATTTCTTTGCTAATATTCTTTGGCGAACAAGGGAGTGGCTAGACGTTCTGTTTGGAGGAAAAAAGCCTGTCAGAAAAACACCAGTAGGCCCAGAGTTAAAGGTAGGCGATTTCATTGACTCTTGGAAAGTTATCCGTTGCGAAAAAAATACTCATCTATCGCTTCTCTTTGGTATGAAAGGGCCAGGGCTTGGTCGCTTAGATTTATCGATTGAGGATGAAAATAATCGCAGAAAGCTTACCATCACAGCATGGTGGCATCCACAAGGCCCTCTCGGTTTAATGTATTGGTTTGCAATGATGCCTGCCCATTTGTTTATTTTCAAAGGCATGGTCAAGGCAATAGCAAAAGAAGCGTTACATAACCAAGGTTTAGTTAATACAAGATTCAGACAATGAAGATTGATACAACAAGGGCTGAAGCAATGAGAGGGCCAAAAGCGCTGCCTCATTGCTTCACACTGGGGGAGTAAAACACAAGGAATTAATAGAAGATGAACATGTTATTCAGCTCGAAACGAAAGTGGTATTTCAGCCAACTGGTTTCCTTGGTTCTCTGGAAAAACCAAATACTCTCCATGGTACTTAACTTGCGACTTATAATCTGTCACTTTATGTACCATAAACCCAGCCTGAGCCGCTTTTTCAACAAATTCAGCATGGTTTCCTCGAACAAACCAGCTCATCGGTTTGGCTAAACGCTCTTGTTCAAAACAACTATCACATTGATCTGCGCATAGTGCGAGAGAATTCTGCCCCTCGGTAAAAATCTGAACCTTACCGACCTTGATCAAAGGCTCTGACGTAGAAACTTCCCACCCTTCGTGCTCCATTTGATCAAGAAAAGATTCAATATCAGAATCCTTTAATACTTTTTGTTCTACTCCATCAGGAAAGAACTGAGCATAATAAGCTGAGATACGCTTAAAAATAAATGGAAGCCCAGCATCATCTCCTTTCGAACGACCTGCTTTTTGCCAACGAGTCAAATCATCAACAACTGCTCGTCCAAATCGCTGAGATTTAAGTGCCTTAGCTACCCAACGAACGAGGTAGTGGTTATTGGCAACTGGAGCATTAACCAACTTTCCAAACCGATGCTCCTGGTCAAGCTCCGCCAAGGCTGCATTTACTAAATTTTGTATCTCTTGGGTGTAATTCGACATTACGCCTTTCTTCCTAAAGTCCAATAAAATAGTGCAGATAATACTGCACAAACAAACATGACGATAACCATAGGCCATGCAACGCCATCGGGTAAGTAAGCGACAAGAGCCCCCATTAAAGAGCCAAGACCAAAGCGTAGAGTGCCAGCCAAAGATGAAGCAGTGCCAGCCATATTAGGATAGCCACTTAGTAACAAAGCCATAGCATTACTACCAATCATTGACAATGTACCAATAAATAAAACCACGCAAGGGACCATCCCCCAAAGACCTAGATTTAATACCCAACCAACAAACAAGCCAATACCAGAAAGCAGCTGAACGATTAAACCAAAGCGAAGCATAGCGTGAGAGCCCACCTTTTTGACCAAACGCCCATTTAAACTGGTCATAATCATCATCGCGATAATATTCAGAGCAAATAAATATCCAAAGTTACTTGGTTCAACACCATATAAATCAATATAGACAAATGACCCTGCCGTCAAAAAAGCAAACATTCCAGAAAAAGAAAATGCACCAGATAAGATGAGTCCCATTGAAAGTGGATTAGACAATAAATGGGAATAGTTTTGTATTGTAGTCTTAAACCTAAGTGGTTGACGATTCTCCATTTTTAAGGTTTCTGGGATTTTCCACAGCACCAATAAAATCACAGTAGTAGCATATATCGCTAAGACCCAAAATATCGAACGCCACCCAAACCATAAAGAAAGATAACCACCGATCATTGGAGCAACTAATGGTGCACACACAACAACCAATGTAATAAAGGAGACTGTGCGAGCAAAATCTTCACGGTCAAACATATCACGGATTAAAGCTTGAATAGTGACAGCTGCTGCTGCACCAGCAAAACCTTGAGCTGCTCGAACATAGGTTAATGCTTCGATACTAGATGTGGTTGCACTCACCATGGCTGCTAAGCCAAAGAAGATAACCCCCAAGATTAAAACTGGACGTCGACCAAAGCTGTCTGATAGAGGACCATGAATAAGTTGTCCCAATGCAAAACCAGCTGTATAGGTAGTCAACGTAATTTGAACTGCACCAGCAGCTACCCCAAGATCACTAGCAATTGACGGCATCGCAGGAAGATACATATCAATGGCAAGCGGTGTTAGAGCCCCAATTGAACCCAAAACCAAAAACATTACAAGACTGAGTTGGAAGGCGGATGTACTTTGAACTTTTTCTGACATAGTGGACCTCATTGGCGTACTTTCCCTACAATATAACTCTGATTTAACGTAGCAAAAACCTTTGATATATTAATGCTTTTTTTACATCCATAGAATAACAAGACCTCCCATGCTAAAATCAATGAACAACTACCAAATAGATCCTATTTCTTCTGTCGTCAGTTCTCGATAATCCCCAGGCTCTAAATTTTCATCTAATATAATTGACCCAATTCGTTCACGATGTAGGTGCTCGACTTTGTTACCAAGGGCTGCAAACATTCGCTTAACCTGATGATATTTACCCTCAACAATGGTCAATAACACTTCATTTTCAGCCTCATTTACAACTTCAAGGCGTGCAGGTAAAGTCGGTTCACGTTCGTTACGCAATTCAATGCCTTGAGCAAATTTCTCAACATAATCCGCTTGAATTGCATCAACCAACCACACACGGTAAGTTTTTTCACATTTATGCTTTGGTGACGTAATTTTATGTGACCACTGGCCATCATCGGTAATCAAAACCAACCCAGTGGTATCAACATCCAAGCGGCCCGCAAAATGCAGCTTTTCGACTTTTGGCTCATCAAGTAAAACAAAAGCGGTCGGATTATAGCCATCCTCATGAGAACAAACAAAATCTGCAGGTTTGTATAGCATGATATAACGTGGTCCGGGCGTACCTACTTCACGTTCCTGCCACATCACAACACTGTGTTCGGGTACTTTAAAAGCACCACTTTTCTGAATATCACCATCAACAGTGACCTCACCGCTTTTGATGATTTTGGTTGCCTCTTTGCGAGTGGCTCCCAATGCGTCACATAGATACTTGTCTAAGCGCATGACTACCTCATAGAATGGTTCAAATTAGCCCAAATATCCCCAAGTGACCCTAATATGCTAGGTTCAATCGATGTCACTGAGTTGGCTTCATTTTATCGTTTTAAGTGCGGACAAATATCACTTGGGCCTAAAAGCGGGTATTATAGCCTTACTGTCATAAATAGTTGAACAATTTCCTAGGTTTTCATGTATACCCTGCGCCCTTATCAAGCCGACTCAGTAAAAGCGGTGATCCACTATTTTCGAAAACACTCGACACCAGCCGTAATTGTTCTACCGACAGGCGCAGGCAAAAGCTTGGTGATTGCCGAGTTAGCCAGACTTGCCAAAGGCCGAGTCTTAGTCCTAGCCCATGTTAAAGAATTGGTTGAACAAAATCACGCCAAGTACGAGGGATATGGTTTAAAAGGTGCTATTTTTTCTGCTGGTCTCGGCCGAAAAGAGACGGATCAGCAGGTTGTTTTTGCTTCTGTTCAATCTGTTGTGCGCAACTTAGATGCATTCAAACATCAGTTTTCGCTGTTAGTTATTGACGAATGCCATCGTGTCCCGGATGAAAAAAGTTCCAGCTATCAAAAAGTCATCACTCATCTGACCGAATCCAACCCTGGAATAAAAGTGCTAGGCTTAACCGCAACACCATATCGTTTAGGTATGGGTTGGATATATCAATATCATACTCGCGGTCAGATTCGTACAGAAGATTCTCGCTTTTTTCGCGACTGTATTTTTGAATTACCAATTCGATACCTGTTGGACGAGCAATTTCTCACCCCCGCACGCATGATGGATGCCCCTATTCTTTCTTATGACTTCTCACAGTTGAAACCGGCCAGCACAGGGCGTTATAAAGAAGCAGAGTTGGACATGGTGATAGATAAAGCCAAGCGTGCGACCCCTCAAATTGTAGAGCAAATCAAGCAATACGCGGAGAGTCGTCAAGGCGTCATGATATTTGCCGCAACCGTCAGACACGCCCAAGAGATTTATACTCTTTTGCCCGCTGATGAAACGTCCATTGTCATCGGAGATACACCCACCCCTGAGCGCGATGCGATCATTCAAGCATTTAAAAACCGACAAATTAAATTCTTGGTAAACGTATCGGTACTCACGACCGGCTTTGATGCACCTCACGTCGATTTGATCGCGATTTTAAGACCCACAGAGTCCGTCAGTTTATATCAACAAATTGTCGGTCGGGGACTACGTCTGTCTGAGGGTAAAACAGAATGTTTAGTGTTAGATTACGCAGGAAAAAGCTATGACCTCTATCAACCTGAAGTTGGCGACCCTAAGCCTGACTCTTCCAGCGAAATCATAACCATCCCCTGTCCCGCGTGCGGTTTCAATAATAACTTTTGGGGTAAATTAGACAGCAACGGCTTTCTAGTCGAACACTTTGGCCGTCGATGCCAAGGATATTTTGAGGACGAAGAAACAGGGGAACGTGAACATTGCGGCTATCGCTTTCGTGCCAAATACTGTGGTGAATGTGGTGCCGATAATGATATTGCAGCCAGAATATGCCATGAATGCGATGCCGTATTGGTTGACCCAGATAAAAAATTAAAAGAGGCGCTCAACCTAAAAGATGCTTTAATTTTTGAGTGTACCGAAATGACCATTAGCATATTGAAACCAAGTGAAGGGCCACCTCAGCTCAAAGTCACTTATTCTGGGGAGCCTTATCAAGGCGAAGGCAATGCTCTCGTCCATGAGTTCTGGTCACTCAATACTAAAAAGCAAAAACACCTATTTAAGCAAAGGTTTGTGCGCCCTCACCTTGCAGATAAACACCGTTTATATGATGCATATTCACCAACTAAAGTCGTAGCTAACCAACACCGTTTTAGACTTCCACAATTTATCATTGCAAGAAAGTCAGGTCGCTTTTGGAAATTGCGAGACAAAATCTTTCAAGATGAACTCAAGCAATAAATTCACCCTCTGTTCATCTTTTTAGCAATATACTTGCAACAACACTTTGAAAAAGGTTTCACCATGGCCAAATTATTATCCCTCCAGCCGTTGATGGGCGTTATAAGCTTAACCTCTCTGTTAATCACAACAGCTTGTTTTGCAGCTTACAATGAGCAGAATAATGAAAAAGATGGCATTGCTATTGTCCGAGACGTTGAAAAGCCAGGCACACGAGTAGAGTTCGATGAAGATCAAGACGAGGTGTACCGTGCGGTTCAAAACGGCTATATTCGCCCATTCTCAGAGATGTATAAAGCAGTAGAGCATGACCTCTACGGCCGTATCATTAAAGTGGAGCTGGAAGAAGACGATGATGAATGGATTTATGAACTCAAAATTTTATTCAATAACAATGTCATCAAGGTTGAATACGACGCAGCGACTCTTGAAATGCTCGAAATCAAAGGTCGCAATTTCAATAAAGCTCTCAAACCACAGTAAACAATCAATAATATGAAAATACTCATCGTTGAAGACGAACCTAGATTAGGTAAACAAATTATCGAGACATTAGAGAACCATGGGTGGGTTCCCGAACTGTCACAAGATGGTATTGATGCTTTGTATCGAGCCACTTCTGAAGAATGGGACGCCATCGTACTTGACCTTGGCTTACCAAAGCTGGATGGATTAACCGTACTCAAAAGCATTCGAGATGAAAATATCAATACACCCGTTGTGATCCTTAGTGCACGGGATACGCTTTCGCAACGAGTAGAAGGTTTAAATGCAGGGGCAGATGATTACCTAACCAAGCCATTTGAAATGGTTGAATTAATCGCTCGCTTAAGAGCACAACTTCGTCGAGCTTCTGGCAATGCGTCTCCTATTTTGCAAATTGGCGATTTAAGCTTGGATACACGCTCATCTAAAGTCATGTGGCAAGGAGAAGTCGTCAGCCTAACCGCTCTGGAATATAAAGTTATAGCCTACTTTATGCATAACCCAGATAAAGTCATTTCAAGAACAGAACTCGTTGAGCGTATTTATAAGCAAGACTTTGATCGAGATTCCAATACGATCGAAGTTTTTATTGGCCGTATCCGTAAAAAAATTGCGCCAAAAATCATCAAAACCGTACGTGGACTGGGATACCAATTGAATGCAGATTAAGCAGCGACTCCCTCTACATATACTAAAACGGCTCAGTATCAAAAGCCGTTTAATGTTGGCTGCGGTCGTTTGGCTAACGGCCATGATCCTTGCTGCCGGCGTGACAATTCCAACCCAAGTTTATCGATACATGGTTGAAGATGCCCAAGCCCAGCTCAATGTGTATATGGATGAACTCGCCGCTCAGTTGGATGTAAATAAAGCCGGTGAACTTTCACTATCAAGCCCACTTTCGGATCCACGCTTTTTGCGTCCATACAGTGGTCTCTATTGGAGTGCCTCGACCAAAAGCAGCTTAGAACGTTCACGTTCACTCTGGGACAAAAAGATGTCCCATAAGCTGATTGGTAACGATATGCTTGGTGCTCGCGGGGAGAAGCTCATCACCTTACAAAAGACCTTGTACCTACCAGATTATGATGGCCCGATATCCATCCTCGTAGGCATGGATGAAGCACCAATCCAGAGTACCATCCAATCATTAAACAAACAGCTGTGGATCATTTTAGGGCTCTTGTATGCCGGTGTTCTCGCCGTTATCTTACTTCAAATCGCTTGGTCTTTAAGCCCACTCACTAAACTACAACGCGAACTTGCTCAACTGAAGTCAGGAAATAAAAAAGGCCTAGAAGAAACTTACCCTAAAGAAGTCTCTCCTCTAATCGCCGACTTAAATGCCCTTCTCTTCCACTATCAAGAATTACTCGAACGAGCGCGAAATCATGCGGGCAATTTGTCCCATGCTCTAAAAACGCCGTTATCAGTATTAAAAAATGAAGTGCAAGGTTTGCCCTCGCAGGAACAAGATAAACTCACTAAGCCCATCGATCAGATTCAGCAACACATCGATTACCACCTAAGCCGCGCAAGAATGGCTGGAGCAATGAATATCCTCTCTGTGAAATCCTCCCCTTGCGAACGCATCGATGCTATTTCGATGGCGTTTGATAAATTGTATTCACAACGAGATATTACTTTAGTTAATGAACTCGACTCTGAGCTCAGTGTCGCCGTCGATAAGGCCGATTTAGATGAAATGCTAGGTAACCTTCTAGAAAACAGCTACAAATGGGCAAACAGCATCATTACCGTAAATGCGGTTCAAACAAAAGACACTTTGTCCATTGTGATTGAAGATGATGGCCCTGGGATTCCTGAGGCGCAGCTTACTGAAGTCATTCAACGTGGTTACCGACTCGATGAAACAGCACCAGGGTCAGGTTTAGGCCTGAATATTGTTAGTGAAATGGCCCATAGTTATCGAGGACAACTCACTCTATCTCAAAGCCAAATGAACGGCTTAAAAGCGATGCTGATCTTGCCCAAAAGCAGAACATAGTACACCTTGGATTTACAGATATGTGAGTAGGGTTGATAGCCTTGATGATATTTTTATCTGGACATTATTCAACCCATCGCTTTAGTTGAACTAAAAATAGGCATTTATATGAGCTTTAGGCCTGATTTTTATTGCTCAATAACAAACATGGTGTTAGTATCCGCGCCTGCTTTGACAGGTTCTGTTAAAGCTTTACCACGAATACAAGGTCGCATTGTATTCGTGAAATGTTATTTTTTACTAATTGAGAGTAAATACTATGAAATTTGAAGCAGTAGTACGTACTGAACTAGGTAAAGGTGCGAGCCGCCGCCTACGTCACGCTGGTAAATTCCCTGCAGTTGTATACGGCGGTGAAGAAGCAGCTGTAGCAATCGTTCTTGAACACAACGACATCGTTAACCAAATGGACAAGCCTGAGTTCTACGAAGGCATCGTTCTAGTTATCGATGGTGCTGAGGTTAAAGTTAAGCCTCAAGACGTTCAACGTCACGCTTTCAAGCCTAAAGTTGAGCACATGGACTTCATCCGCATCTAATTCCCTACCGAGGAATTATACGGATTAAGTATCCACCTTTTGCATAAAAGATATTCGGCTTTACCAACTGAATCATCTAAAGAATTTCAAGGCCCTGAAGACTTACCACCTTCAGGGTTTTACTTTTCTAGTAAAACAATAAGCATACAACGCTCCTCTCCATATTCTCATTCTTATTATTAATTTCAAAAAGCTTAGTCATATTATTGACTCTATAGTATTGCAGTTCTATGTTTTATAAGGCATCAGTAATAGATGAATAGCCTAAAATAACTATAAATTATATATATTGTTTAGATAAACATCCTAAAAGATGGCCATACGACATTGTATTAACTGCTATTATAAGTATTTCCTAAAGCTCTTTCAAAACAGTAGCTCCCTTGACTTTTACTTAGGTTGCAGTCTCAAAATGTCAACATAAGTCAAACTTTTATTAAAAATCTGAGGAGTTAAAAGTGAAAAGGGCAAGTAACAGTTATCGACTACAACTGATCAAGGAAATAGTTACCCGCAGTGAACAACAAGAGGCATGCATCGATCCAATGGCCAGCTATATTCATCAATTATTGGAAGAAAGGCCATCTACTTTTTTAGAAGTAGAAAAAAACCAGCGCTTTGCAGGAAATCACTTTGATGAGCATGCAGGTGGCTGGATAAGTGACCAATGGGGACTTAAGTAGGCAATACTAAAAAATGAAGAAGTCACTTTTCTTTCAATCACTTCGAGAGACAAGGATGTTTGCTCACGATTACCTTTACGCAAGATTTAAGTCTGTTTAATTACTCAAATAATTCCTGTTGAGGTGAGATGCTATTCTTCTGTGGTTCTGTTATCGTATTACCCTTGTGTACTTTTTTCATGTAACGCTGCCGACAAAGTCGAATGACATGCCTTTGCTGCACTGGTGTAAAACTTAACCAGTTAAAACGTTCGTTGCGATTACGCATACACCCACGGCAATACCCTTTCTCATCAGTGGTGCAAACGCCAACACAAGGATTGGGTACAGTGAAAAATTCTAATTGTTCCATAGTAACACCACTCTAGGTATTATCGCTCTTTGTTGTCCTTCAATGATTTCAAAGTACGTAACTCCGCAAAACGTTCCTCGCTCTACCTCTCCAATTAATGAGTAACATTGACTAGTAACTTAGAGTGCTATTATTTTAATCAAAATAACGCTCTATAAGTGATTCTAGTTCAAGTATCGATACCAATAATATAGAATAATCATACTTTCGCTACTTCAAAAGTATGGCTCAGTGATGAAGCACAGAGCCAGTCACATAACATACTTGGCTATATCACGTTGTAGCATCATAAAGTCTCATCTAATGCTGACAAAAAACAGTGTTTTTTTACTATACTTATCGCGTTTTCTAAAACGGAGTCTACAAAATGAAGCTTAGCCTAAAAACGTTAGTAACAGCAATCTCCCTGCCACTTCTGATGGCAGCATGTACTAGTAATGGCAATAATGTGAAACAAACAACTGCTCAAGATCTACAGCATCATAACTGGGAGCTAACCCAAATTGATGGTAAAGATATCGTACTTAAGAAGCACCAGAAAGCACCAAGGTTAGAAATCGGTGAAAACCTAACTGCAAACGGCAATGCAGGTTGTAATAATTTCTTTGGTCAAGCTGAGCTTAAAAACAACCAATTACGCATCGAAAAAATGGGCAAAACAATGATGATGTGTATGGATGATCAAATGAAAATAGAGCAAGTGATGTCTGCTACTCTTACCAATTGGAGTGATATCACATTAACCAACAGCAGCTTAACTTTAAAGACACCTCAACATGAGCTGACATTTACTCTCCGTGACTGGGTAAATTAATGATAAAAAACGGCTCAATTAAGAGCCGTTTTTAGTTCATTCAAACTCCATACCCAAGTAACCTAAAGAAGCTTGGGTATGGAAGGAGGCTACCGCCTCTCTATTGCACTTGTTTATGTTCGTTCTGTGCGCATTCCCATAATTAAGCTGACACACATCGCCAATAAAACAAGGGTAAATGGCAGCGCTGTTGATATCGCACCAGCTTGTAGTGCTTGTACAGCCTCTGAGCCGCCGACCCATAACAGAGCCACAGCAATCGCGCCCTCCATAAAGGCCCAAAAAACCCTCTGCAATACAGGAGCATCTACTTTTCCACCAGCTGTTATGCTATCAATAACTAATGAGCCTGAATCTGATGAGGTAATAAAAAAGACCAAAACCAAAACTACTGCAATCATGGATAAAATACTGCCAAATGGCAGGACATCAAACATTTCAAACATAGCCAAAGACACATCGGTTAAGCCATTTTCTCCAAGTTTACCCGCACCATTTACAATCTGATCAATCGCCAAGCCACCGAATACTGACATCCATATTAATGTAACAACGGTGGGTACGATCAAGACTGCGGTAATGAACTCACGAACCGTCCTACCTTTTGATACTCGAGCAATAAACATCCCTACGAATGGAGACCAAGAGATCCACCAAGCCCAGTAGAAGACTGTCCAGCCTTGAAACCAAGCTTCATCTGTTCGGTTAAATGGGTTACTCAAAGGCAAAATATTTTCTACATAAGCCATCAAAGTTGTAGGGATGGAACCAAGGCTTACCGCCCACCCAATCAAGCCCACTAGGATAAGTAGCAAAAATGCCACTATCATATTGATATTACTAATAACTTTAACACCGCCATCAATTCCTCTAATCACCGAGACAACAGCAAGAAGAGTGACAACTGCAATGACAACAATTTGTAAGCCCAAGCCTGATTCAATTCCAAATACATGATGAATACCACTTGCAGCTTGCTGTGCACCGAGACCCAATGATGTTGCAAGTCCAAATAAAGTCGCTAACACAGCTAAAATATCTATAACGTGACCAATCCAACCCCATGCTCTATCACCTAAGAGTGGGTAGAAAATAGAACGCATCGATAATGGCAGGCCTTTATTGTAAGCAAAAAATGCGAGTGATAAAGCTACAACTCCGTAGATGGCCCATGGGTGTAAGCCCCAGTGATACATAGTTGCACCTAAAGCTAATTTTGCAGCCTCAGGCGTATTTGGTTCAACACCGAGTGGCGTTTCATACCAACCTGTGTAATAAGCAACGGGTTCTGCCACACTCCAAAACATTAAGCCAATACCCATACCAGCAGCAAATAGCATTGCTAACCAAGACATAAAAGAATAATCGGCTACAGCTTCTTTACCACCTAAACGAATTTTCCCTAATGGTGATATGATTAATACAAGACAAAAAACAACAAAGATATTGCCCGAAATAATAAACAGCCAATCAAATGAGCTGATTATTTTCAATTTAATACTATCAAGTGCTGTTTTGGCCGTATGTGCATCAAGAACTAACGCCGCAATTAGAAATAGTGCAATAAAAGCTGCACTAATTCCAAACACAGGGTTGTGAACATCAAAACCCCATTTTTGAACGTTATCCTGACCAACTGTATAGTCGGTACTGTCGATGCTGTACTTATCTATACCCTTTGTCATACTTCCCCTCTTTGTGTGTACAAACGCTCATAGGAAAGACAGAAACAATTTGAACACGATGCATTTCTCTTCCTAACAAGGTAGAAGATCCTAACATTTTTGTTGCTTTTGTCTATCATTTGCTTTAAAAAATCGCTTTTTGGCCCTTTAAATCATAAAAATAGTTAATGAACATAAAATAAATAATTAGACCACAAAACATTATTTCAATCATTTTAACACTGTCCTAAAACATGTTACTCTCTCCCAGGTAACTGAACTATTTACTCAAGATAATATAAGCTTACATTACTAACTTGATTATCGCCTTTTACCACTATATTTAATGCAACATCAGCCAGCCTAATTGGAAGGTTCGGAGGAAACTTGGATAAACACGAAGAAGTTCTAGTCTCTATTCGTCAGATCATTCGCGCAATTGATTTACACTCCAAGAAGCTGAATAAAGAGTCTGGCTTAACTGCACCACAAGTGATCCTCATGCGTGCAATTAATGAGTTACAGAATGTCACTATCAAACAGCTTTCAAATTATACGAATATGAGTCAAGCCACTGCTACAACTATTCTTGATCGTTTAGAGCGTAATAAGTTTGTTGAACGTCGACGCAGTTTAGAAGATAAACGTAAGGTACATGCAGTCCTCACAGAACAGGGAAAAGCAGTGTTATTATCTGCACCAACTCCCCTACAAGAGCATTTTATCGCGCGATTTCAACAACTCGAAGACTGGGAACAAAGCCTTTTACTCTCTTCTGTACAAAGAATATCTAGCATGATGAATGCCGAAGAAATTGAAGTGGCGCCTGTCCTTGAGATTGGAAGCATTACTCAAACCGATTAAATATTTCAGTCACATACAAAGATTACGACGTTTTAATAAAAAGCAATTTGAAACATAACTACCTTGCGATATGAATCAATTATTTATAAAGATGAGCAAAGAATGATATGTGCCTAATATTTAATGAGTTAAGGATAGCTTTTGGTGAATATCTAGTAAATTGCCTCACTGCAGCTTCCATTCCTAAAAATATGATTCTGAGGCTTTTGTTGCTTTTTCCTGTTATTTTCTCCGGAATGTCAGTGGCGTCCCTACCGCAGTAACTCTCTGTCTGGGTGAAGTACTTTTACTGAAGGGCATTAATGCGGTAAAGATCTTGATTTTCTTCGACTAGAAAGAATAATAAAAACTGATGTATCAAAAATTAAAATAAATACTCGAGATAATTTTCCAATACCCGGGGCTTTTAAGATATTGGAAAAGATTATCTTGAGACTATTTATCGTTACTGTATTAATTACTTAAGCTTAGACACAGCTATTTTTGCCGACGCACTATCTGGATATTCATCAACAACTTGCTGGTAATATTTTTTGGCTTGAGTTGTATTATTATTTCTTGCTGCAATATCGCCTAGCTTAACAAGAGCGTCCGCTCGTTTACTCGAACCTTTATAGGACATGACAGAAATAAACCTTTTCGCAGCTTCTTTATCTTGCTTCTTAGCAAAATAAAGTTGTCCAAGCCAATAGTGAGAATTCGCCGTATAGGTAGAATTAGGATAATTTTTCTGAAATTGTTCGAACGCAGCGATAGCACCAGCATAATCTTTCTTTTTCAAAATCAAATCTACGGCATTTCGATAAGTAGTTTGCTCATCTGCATTGGGTGAAAACTGCCCTTCAGATACACCAAACACATTTTTTGCCCCCTGAGCAGACGCAGAATTGAGGCCTCCACGAACTTGGTCAAGTTCTACAAATAGCTCTCGTTGACGCTTGAGCATCTGCTGTATCTCATAATTATTTCGTTCTGCTTGCCCACGAAGCTCGTTAATCTCTTGAGCCATTTGATCAATCTGCATTTGCATTTGCAATTGAACACGATTGCGGTTTTGTAACAAGCGCTCTAAACGCTCAACGTCAGATTCAGAGGACGAACGGGAATAGGGCGAAGAACGAGTAAGGTCGGATACTGGTGCTGGTGCGGCGAAAATATTATTCGCCGCACTTGCCAGTAACGCTAACGTAATAAAACGTATGGAGCTACTGAACATGAGGTCTTCCTCTAAGTTAATATACTAAAACCGCACGACGGTTCTTAGCGTAGATATTTTCTGCTTGACCAAGCAACAATGGCTTTTCTTCGCCGTAGCTAACAATCGAAATTTGGTTAGCTTGTACACCCAGAGCTTGCAGGTAGTTAGATACTGCTTCAGCACGGCGCTCACCTAGCGCAATGTTGTATTCAGGTGTACCACGTTCATCAGCATGACCTTCAATCGTTACTTTTAATGCTGGGTTTTGGCTTAAGTAAGCAGCATGAGCGGCTAGCATATCCTCATAATCACGCGCAATGGTTGAATTATCAAACGCAAAGTAGATAGTTTGAGCAGCACGTAAAGCTTGCTCTTGAAGTTCTTGCTCACTTAATTGACCGTTGCGATCAAGTGTTGATACAACTGTTGAATCCGAACCACCATTTGTCGCTGAACCTGAATTTGATGATGCATCATCGCTTGAGCTACAAGCTGTCATAGCCATAACAGGGATAGAGATAAGTAGGCCTTTCAGAAGATTATTAAGTTGCATTATTTTTTCCTTTATTATTTAGATTTTGTATTACAAAAATGGAGACCATGCAGGTGATCTCACACGACCATTGGTCGCAGGTAAACGGGCTTTAAATCGACCATCGATAGAAACCATTGAAAGCACGTTTTGCTTGTTATAAATAGAGCTGTATATCACCATCCCACCATTAGGCGCGATACTTGGTGACTCATCAAGCAATGTTTCAGTTAAAACCTGAAGTGCACCTGTGTCTAAGTCTTGCTTTGCAAGGTTAAACCCTGTGTTACTTCGATTTACCATAACAAGAAAACGGCCATCAGGCGTAATTTGCCCACCCAAATTTTGGCTGCCTTGCCAAGTTAGACGCTGTGTAGAACCACTTGTTAAATTTACCTGATAAATCTGTGGCTTACCACCTCTATCAGAGGTAAAAATCAACGACTGTCCATCCGGATGCCAGAATGGTTCTGTATTATTAGATCTTCCTCTAGTAATTTGAGTTAGCTGACGGGTATTCAAATCCAGAGTGTAGACTTGAAGAGAACCTGTTTTTGATAATACTAACGCGAGCTTATTACCATCTGGTGAAAACTTGGGCGCACCGTTATGGCGAGGATATGAAGTTAATTTTTCTTGTTCACCCGTATAAATATTCATCATGAATATTTCGGCTTGGCCATTCTGGAAACTTACATAAGCTAATTTTTGACCATCAGGTGACCATGCAGGTGACATCAGAGGCTGCTTTGACTGAAGAACTAAACGTTCATTAAAACCATCATAATCTGCCACTCTCAACTGATATGGGAAAGTGTCTTTATCACTCACCACAACATAAGCGATACGAGTCATGAAAGCACCGCGTTCTCCAGTTAGCTGTTCATAGACTAAATCAGAGATACGATGACCATACTCACGCATTCGAGGAGCTTCAATGGTTGCTTTTTTATTAAATAAAAGCGGCTCTTGAACAACAATACTATTGCTTTCAGTACTTGAGGCTAGTTGATTCCCTTCTGCCAAATGACCACGCACCACATCGATTAATTGGTAGTTAATGACATAAGCACCTTGACTGTTCTGCTCAATCGAGCCAGTTAATAAAGCATCGACACCTAATCCCGTCCAAGTATCGTAGTTAACTTCCGATACGTTATAAGGCATTTGTGGCATTTTATTCAATGCTACAGGAGCAAATTTTCCACTGCGCTGCAAATCCGAAGCGATTACAGCAGATATATCGGTTGGTAAAGGTTGAGAACCTTCCCATTTGAATGGAACGATGGCAATGGGTCTCGCAGAATCAATACCATCTGTAATGACTAGTTCTAGTGCAGCATGCGCAACACTACTGAGACTGCTGAGCAGTACCAGCATTCCTAATACAAGGCGTTTTATCACGTCTGTGTCCCTTTTTGTTATAGAGCAACCGTTAAATTAATATCTTTCAGCTTATTGTTAATGGCATCATCTTTCGATTTTGGAAAAGTACCAACTTGTGCAATGGCACTTTTAGCAGCGGCACAAACTCGTGCATCACCGTTTAGAACTTTCACACTTGCGACCATCATTTCATCCCCTGCAGATATGAGCCTGATATTCACACGACATGACTTTCCCAACAGATAATCATCCTTAATAATTCGCTTTTCAATCATTTGTGTATAAATAGCAGCAAAGCGGCCTATTTCTGACTCCATATGTCGATTTTGAGCAACATTATTAAGCTCTGTTTCACTTTCTAGTCCGGAAAAAATATCGTTAAGAGCCGCTTCTTGTTCCTTTCGCTCACGCTCTATTTCTTCTAATCTTTGTTTTTCCTTGCGAGCTTTCTCTGCCGCTGCCTGTGCTGCTTTTTCTTTTGCAATACGTTGCTTTTCAGCTTTTTCTGCAGCTTCACGCTCTCGACGAGCCTTATCTGCTGCGGCTTTAGCTTCTTTTTCCTGCGCTATTTTTTTCTTTTCTGCCTGACGTAAAGCTTCTTCCTTAGCGAGGCGTTGTTTTTCCGCTTGTTCTGCTCGTTGCTTCTCTTGTTTTGCTCTCTTTTCTTCAGCTTTACGTTCCTGTTCTTTTTTCTTTCTCAGAGCTTCAGCCTCACGTGCAGCTTTAGCATCTTTAACTTGCTGTTCTTTTAGCTTACGAATCTGCTCTTCTTCGGCTTTACGGTTTTTTTCTAATGCTTCTGCATCTCGTCTAAGTTTATCTAACCTAGCTTGCTCTTTTTTCGCAGCTCTCTCGCGCTGTTGACGAATGTCTTTTGCTTGCTGTTGAACCAATTTGGGATCAATCACAACTGCTTGAACCATCTTTCCAGTTAGCTCAGGCTTTGAAACCGCTGTATCAGCTCCCCAAATTAATGCAGCAATCAAAATCGCATGCAAAACAAAGGATGTACCAACAGGAATTGCATAAGGTTTGGTTCTTTTTTTATTATTTTTCATTTGGATATAACATCTATTCCTTAATCTCGGTCATCAGACCAACTTTAGGAATGCCAGCTCGACTCAATTCGTCTAATACCAAAACAACCTCTGAGTATGGTGTAGCGGCATCACCACCTACCGCAACAGGTGCTTCAGGATTAAGCTGACGTTCAGCGATTACTTTAACAATAACATCTTGCATCGTTAAGCCACGCTGGACTTCTTCATTATTGACACTAAGGCCTAAGTTTCCATCACGGTCAATTTCAATAATAATAAAGCTACCTTGACTATCCCCTGCTAGATCTTGCATGGATTTAGCAGTCGAGGTTTTGGGTAGGTCAACATCAACACCTTGAGTAACAAAAGGGGCCGTTGCCATGAAAATAATCAATAACACAAGCATAACGTCAATATAGGGTACAACGTTAATCTCAGCAGTCATTTTTCTCTTTTTGGGTTGGTAACCTGCCATGCTTTAGTCCTTAACTAAACCGTCTCTACCCGCCATAGCTTGACGATGTAAAATACTGTGAAACTCTTCAGAAAAGGTTGCGTAGCTATGTTCTAGTTTACTTACTTTATTGCTGAGACGGTTGTAAGCCATAACGGCTGGAATCGCAGCGAATAGTCCCATCGCAGTAGCAATAAGAGCTTCAGCAATACCAGGGGCAACCATCGAAAGTGTTGCTTGTTTCACTTCGCCTAATGCGATGAATGCGTGCATAATTCCCCAAACTGTACCAAATAAGCCAATATAAGGACTTATAGAACCTACTGTTGCTAAAAATGGTAAACTGGTCTCCAAGTCATCGACCTCTCTTGCAACTGCAACACGCATTGCCCTGCCAGTTCCTTCCATGATGTAATCAGGTGAATTGACATGGCTATTTCTTAACCGGGCAAATTCAGTAAAGCCAGCATAAAAAATCTCTTCTGTTCCGGTGATTGTATCCTTGCGAGTTTTAGATTTTTGATAAATCTGAGATAAGTCTGTTCCAGACCAAAACTTGTCCTCAAATGCTTCCGAATCTTTCGTTGCTTGAGATAAGACTTTACTACGTTGGATAATCATTGCCCATGATGCAATCGACATACCCAACAGAATAAGCATAACCAACTTAACGAGTAAGCTAGCCTGAAGAAAAAGGTCTAAAATAGAAATATCAGCAGTCACTGTTTGTTAACTCCGAAGTAATAAATGCTGGAATAGCAATGGGTTTCATTTTTTTATTATCAATACAAGCAACGATTACCGTTGCCTTGCACAAAATATCTCCGTCATCATTGGTGAGTTCTTGATAAAACCTTAAAGAAGCCCGCTTGATGTCCGTAACTTGGCACAATACTTTTAAGTGTTCATCGAGTCGAGCACCTAGCTTGAAATCAATGTCCATGTGTCGGACAACAAAACCAACATTTTGTTCCAACAATTGCAATTGAGAAATACCTTTTTCTCGTAACATTTCAGTACGAGCTCGTTCAAAGAACTTAAGGTAATTGGAATGGTACACCACACCGCCAGTATCAGTATCTTCATAATAGACGGTTATTGGCCAGTAAAAGGGGGATGAGGAGCCTGTCACTTGAGTACCTTAAATAAATTTACTCTAAAGTAGATACTATAACTGAAGCAACATCAATTGGGGTATAAAAGGTAAGATAAATTTTTACTGTTTGCCGTTTAAGTAACCTCTGAATGAAAGCATATGCTTTTCAATAAGCGAAGAAGCTAGAGTGAAATCTAGCTTCTTATAATAAAAGTAACTTAAATTTAACAAGCGTGTATTAATTTATACATCACATAAAAAAAGTTATCGTTAGATAAGCTAAGATAGCCATTGAGAAGTAAGGACTGAACAATACTTGCCAGTACCAACTTCTCGGTTTAAAGCCAATACCGTATATAACACTTGAACAGATAGCCCAAATCAATGCGGGAGCGATGAAGACATTAAAGCCTCCAATCGCTTGATGATAGGCTTCAGGGTTCCAAAGCACTAAGCCGGCATTCATAAATCCAAGAACTAAAGATAATGTCTTTAAAAGACGATTATCCATAGGATTATGGAGGCAAGCTATCTTAGTAGCGAGTTTACTCACTGTCTTTGTCCATCATTTCTGAGTGCTCTAACCAAAGTGCATTAATAATGCCAAACGCACAAGCAAGAAGTACACCTAGTATCCATGCGAAATACCACATAAATTATTGCCTCTAGTAAAGTGAGTTTTTATTTTCTTCGATGAATTTATCATCCAAACGGCCAAACATTTTGTAATAAGTCCAAGACGTATACATTAAGATGATTGGAACCATAATGAAAGCAACACCAGTCATAATATTGAGTGTTAACTCTGAAGACGTAGAGTCCCAGATTGTTAAGCTGTGACTTGGCATTTTGCTTGATGGCATAATGAATGGGAACATAGCAAAACCAGCTGTTAAGATGATTCCTGCGTTACTCAAACTTGAAGCCAAAAAGGCAAATCCACATTTCCCAAATCGAGAAGCTAGGAATGTCAATAATGGCATTATTGTCCCTAAGAGAGGCGCAGCCCACATCAATGGATAAGTATTAAAGTTATTCATCCATGCACCTTTTGTAAGCTCCACCACTTTATTTAGGGGGTTAGATGCAGCACTTGGGTCGATATTTCCAACAATAACATAACCCTTCATATCTTGAATTAAGAAACCTGCAAAAACAAAAGCAATCACAGTTAGAACTGCCATGAGCTGAGCTACACTACGAGCACGATTGTGAACATCACCGGTTGTTTTCATTTGCAGCCATGATGAACCTTGCATGAGGATCATAAATAAGCTGACCAATCCGCATAGTAATGCAAATGGATTAAGCAGGCCAAAGAATGAACCATGGTATGTAGGCATTAAAAAGTCACTAAGCTCAAAAGGTACACCTTGCAGAAGGTTACCAAAAGCCACACCAAAAATAATTGGTGGGACAAAGCCACTAATAGAAATACAAATGTCCCATGTATTACGCCATCTAGGCTCCTCGATTTTTGAACGGTAGTCTAGGCCAAGTGGGCGAAGCCATAAAGCCGCAAGAGTAATCAACATTGCCAGATAAAAACCTGAGAATGATGTTGCGTAAACCAACGGCCATGCAGCAAAAAGTGCGCCACCAGCTGTAATTAACCAAACTTGGTTACCATCCCAGTGCGGTGCAATTGAGTTAATCATGACACGACGCTGGTTATCACTTCTACCGATAACAGGAACAAGTGCTCCCACTCCCATATCGAAGCCATCTGTTATAGCAAAACCAATCAGTAGGACACCTATCAGTACCCACCAGATAAGTCGTAAGGTTTCGTAATCAAACATGTGTTTTCTCCAAGCTTACGCTTCTACTTGACGGTTAACTTTGTCTTCGACAGTATCCACATTTTGTTCAAAGTGGTATCTGCCTGTTTTAAGACTGCTAGGCCCTTTACGAGCAAACTTAACCATTAAGTACACTTCCGCGATTAAGAAGACAGTGTAAAGCGCTAAAATTGCAAATAGTGACGTCCAGATTTCTCCCGCAGTTAACGCTGAAGCGGCTACATGAACTGGCAAAATTTCACCAACAGCCCAAGGTTGGCGACCGAACTCTGCCACAAACCAACCAGCTTCAATTGCAATCCAAGGTAATGGAATACTGAATAGTGCCGCTTTTAGCAACCACGGTTTATGCTCGATTTTTTGACGGCATGTTTGAACAAACGCAGCACCGAATACGAATAGCATGATGAATCCACAGCCAACCATGATACGGAATGCACTAAAGAGTGGCCACACTGTCGGGATAGAATCATCAGCTGCTGCTTGGATTTGCTCCTCAGTCGCATCAACAACCTTATCTGTGTAGCGCTTAAGAAGTAAGCCGTAACCTAAATCGCCTTTTACTTCATCAAATGCAGCAACATTTGCTTCAGACTTGTCACCTGCACGAAGTTTTTCAAGTAGTTCATAAGCGTACATACCACTACGAATTCTATCTACATGCCTATCACGCAACTCACGCAGACCAATAACTTGCTCATCAAACGAACGTGTAGCGATAATCCCCATCAAATAAGGGATCTTAACTGCGTATTCCGTTTCCCTTTTCTCTTGGTTTGGAAGCCCAAACAGAGTAAAAGCAGCAGGAGCCGGCTCTGTATGCCATTCTGCTTCAACTGCAGCCAACTTAACCTTCTGAACTTCACCAAGCTCATAGCCAGATTCGTCACCTAGAACGATTGTGGAAAGAATCGCAGCAATACCAAATGATGCTGCAATCGCGAATGAACGACGAGCAAATGCCACATCACGCCCTTTAAGGAGGTAATAAGAGCTCACACCTAAGATAAACATCGCACCACAGGTATAACCGGACGCAACGGTATGCACAAATTTCACTTGAGCTACTGGGTTAAGAACCACATCGGCAAAGCTCACCATTTCCATACGCATTGTTTCGAAGTTAAACTCTGCCCCTACTGGGTTTTGCATCCAACCATTGGCGATCAAAATCCACAATGCTGAGAAGTTAGAACCAAGAGCAACTAACCAAGTTACTGCCAAGTGCTGCCGTTTTGATAAGCGATCCCAACCGAAAAAGAACAGTCCGACAAACGTTGACTCTAAGAAGAAAGCAACTAAGGCTTCAATCGCTAACGGTGCACCAAAAATATCACCGACATAGTGAGAATAGTAAGACCAGTTTGTACCGAATTGGAATTCCATGGTGAGGCCTGTTGCCACGCCAAGAGCAAAGTTTATACCAAACAGCTTACCCCAGAACTTAGTCATGTCCTTGTAGATTTGCTTGTTCGTCATTACGTACATTGACTCCATGATAGCCAATAGAAAGGCCATACCAATCGTCAAAGGTACAAATAGGAAGTGATACATCGCGGTTAAAGCAAATTGCAACCGCGATAGATCAACTACGTCAATCATGTTAACTCCTGTGTGTCAGAAAAGTGACACTTTTTTAAACACTCACAAACACAAAAATTATTAATATTATTAAAGGCAATTGATTTAATTAATTAATTTCGTTTCTAGCACAGATTTTGGCAAGCAAGGCTATTAAGTAATAGCTAATACTAGCCAAAAGAGATATTACTTGTAAAAACAGCTTGTTTCAAAAAAATCATGTAACGAAATAGCTTTGATACACATCAATTTTCGAGTGTTATCTCCATTCAAAACACCATTAAATTGATTTAGATCAAAAGATATGAGGTTAAAATGTTACGAGAGAGTAATGATAGAAAATTTTAATCACTTAGGGTTATAAATATGATTAATAATAGATAGATTTTTCCCATCCTGTTAAAAATCTTTCCAATAGTTGCATTTGTGATGCATGTCACAAATGGTGAAAAATTAAACTACTAATGAGCTAAAAACTCATTGGCAGTAACAGGAAATAAGACATAGGGCCAACAGGCCCTATGTTTTTATTAAAATGAAAAGCAAAATTAAGGAAGAAAAACGAAGTGTCCGCAATTTTATTCTTCTAAAAAGCTTTATTTTTTTACTTTTGTAAACCAAAGTGAAGGTAGGCTCGATCTGTAGCAATTCTTCCACGCGGCGTGCGCTGTAAGTATCCTTGCTGAATTAGGTAAGGCTCTAAAACGTCTTCAATTGTGTCTTTTTCTTCACCAATTGCGGCCGCCATATTATCCAAACCAACAGGCCCACCACCAAATTTTTCCATAATGGCCAGCAGCAGCTTTCTGTCCATATAGTCAAAACCTTTGGCGTCGACATCAAGCATATCGAGTGCCTTACCTGCAATCTCAGCACAAATATGACCATTTCCTTTTACTTCGGCATAATCACGTACACGACGGAGCAGACGGTTTGCGATACGAGGTGTTCCGCGCGCGCGCCGTGCAATTTCAAGAGCGCCCTCAGATTCCATAGATAATCCAAGACAATCCGCGCTACGTTGGACAATATCCTGCAAGTCGCTCACTTTATAGTACTCCAAACGCTGAGTAATACCGAAGCGATCACGCAGTGGTGAAGTCAGTGACCCCGCTCGAGTTGTTGCACCGATTAATGTAAATGGAGGCAAATCAATCTTAATAGATCGTGCAGCTGGCCCTTCTCCAATCATGATATCCAGCTGGTAATCTTCCATTGCTGGATAAAGGACCTCTTCAACCATTGGACTTAGACGATGGATCTCATCGATAAAAAGAACATCATTTTCTTCTAAATTGGTTAATAACGCCGCAAGATCACCTGCTTTTTCTAAGACGGGACCAGAGGTAGTACGAATATTCACTTCCATTTCATTCGCAACAATATTTGCTAATGTTGTTTTACCTAATCCAGGAGGACCAAAGATCAGTAGATGGTCGAGAGCTTCATTTCTTAACTGAGCCGCTTTGATGAAAATTTCCATTTGTTCACGAACATGATCCTGCCCTTGATAATCGGCCAACTTTTTGGGGCGTATAGCGCGATCAATGACATCTTCATCCTGAAAAGATGGGTTATCTGGCGCAATTAAACGATCCGCTTCAATCATAATCTTCTCTTAGTCTTAGTCTTATACCATTGATTTTAGTGCTTCACGGATAAGTTGCTCACTGGTCATATCCGCTTTGGCAATTTGAGAGACAACTTTAGAAGCCTGAGTAGGTTTGTAACCAAGAGCAAGCAATGCGCTGATCGCCTCCTCTTCTGCGCTGTTGGAAGTATTATAGGCAGCATCCGCTGGTGCGGCATCTGTATGCGGAGTAAACAGATCACCAGCTCCCCACCCTTTAAGGCGATCTTTCATTTCAACCACCAAGCGTTCAGCAGTTTTCTTACCAACACCTGGTAACTTAACCAAAGTGGAAATATCTTCACGCTCAACGCAAGAAACAAATTGACTTGCCGTCATCCCTGAAAGAATACCTAAACCAAGCTTGGGACCAACACCATTAGCTTTAATAACTTCACGAAACAGAGCTCGTTCTTTGACAGTATTAAAACCGTAAAGCAATTGAGCGTCTTCTCGAACAACAAAATGAGTATATATAATGGCTTCTTCACCAATATTAGGCAGTTCGTAGAAACAACTCATCGGCATCTGGACTTCATAACCAATACCATTAACTTCAATTAAAACTTCAGGGGGCTGTTTTTCCAGTAGCATGCCACGAAGACGTCCGATCACATTAGATACTCTTTTTAAGTGAATTTGTCACAGAATAATCAAGAACTGGATAGACATCCAGTTCTTTTTATCGTATTGCGCTATCGATAACGACCTTTTTTGGCGCTGGTCGCTTTACCTGCCAATGCCACTAATGTTTTATTAGTATTAGCATGGCAAATGGCCACCCCTAGAGCATCTGCCGCATCAGCTTGAGGCTTGGCTGGCAATTTCAACATATGTTGCACCATGTGCTGTACTTGAACTTTATCAGCACCGCCAGTGCCCACTACCGCCTGTTTAATGAGACGGGCAGCGTATTCGTAAACGGGTAAATCTGCATTCACTGCAGCGACAATTGCACTGCCACGAGCTTGACCTAGCTTTAAGGCTGAGTCGGCGTTTTTAGCCATAAACACTTGCTCGATAGCAAAGACATCAGGCTGAAATTGAGTAATGATTTCTGTTACGCCTGCGTAGATTTGCTTGAGTCGACCGGGCAGTTCCTTTTCTGAGGTGCGGATACAACCACTGCCGAGATAATGCAAGTGACGACCTTGTTGACGTATAACCCCATATCCCGTAATGCGAGAGCCTGGGTCAATACCTAAAATTATGGACATGACATTTCCTGATTTACCTCATTGTCTCCATCAGTACCCAGTAAAAAAGGTGCGAGATTAGTGAAAACACCTAGAAAGCACATTGCTTAGATATCATTGGGTAACAATGATATCGTTGGGTCTCTCTAAAATATACTCACTTAAAATAAAAACTCCCGCTAAAGCGGGAGTTTTTGTTCAATCGCCGAGGTTTTATTCAGCTTCTTTCTCTTTCGCAACCGTTACAGCAATCGCTAGCTCTTCTAAAGCTGCTGGATTTGCAAGACTTGGTGCATCTGTTAGCAAACAAGACGCGTTGGTTGTTTTAGGGAATGCGATAACATCACGGATGTTCTCAGTACCACATAACAGCATTACGAGACGATCTAGACCGAATGCAAGGCCTGCATGTGGAGGTGTTCCGAATTTCAGTGCATCAAGCAGGAAACCAAACTTGAGTTGCTGCTCTTCTGCTTCGATACCTAAAATATCGAATACTGCGGCTTGCATTTCTGCGTTGTGAATACGAACAGAGCCACCGCCCACTTCATAGCCGTTCAGAACCATGTCGTATGCGTTAGAGTTTGCCGCTGCTGGGTTCGCTTTTAGCTCCTCTGCAGTCACACCTAAAGGCGATGTAAATGGGTGGTGCATCGCGTGAAGATTACCTTCATCGTCTTCTTCAAACATTGGGAAGTCAACTACCCATAACGGAGCCCATGCAGATTCATCCGTTAACTTGAGATCAGTACCTAACTTTAAGCGAAGTGCACCCAATGCTTCAGAAACTGTGCTCGCTTTGTCAGCACCAAATAGAATGATGTCACCAGATTCTGCTTGAGTACGATCAAGAATACCGTTGATCACCTCTTCGTTTAGGAACTTAGCGACTGGAGATTGGATACCTTTTACGCCAGCTGCACGGTCATTAACCTTCATCCATGCTAGACCTTTCGCTCCGTAGATACCGACAAATTCGGCGTAGCCGTCGATTTGCTTACGAGTAAGCTCAGCACCACCTGGAACACGAATAACGGCAACACGACCTTTCTCGTCGTTTGCTGGTCCAGAGAATACTTTAAATTCAACGTCTTCTACTAAGTCAGCAACATCCACGAGTTCAAGTGGGTTACGTAGATCTGGCTTGTCACTACCAAAACGACGGATCGCTTCACTAAACGGCATCACTGGGAACTGGCCTAGATCTACATTGAGTAGCTCCTGCCACATATCACGCACCATTTTTTCAGTCGTAGCACGAACTTCGTCTGCCGTCATGAAAGACGTTTCGATATCGATCTGAGTGAATTCTGGTTGACGGTCAGCACGCAAGTCTTCATCACGGAAACACTTAACGATTTGGTAGTAACGATCAAAACCAGACATCATCAGAAGCTGTTTGAATAGCTGTGGAGACTGAGGAAGCGCGTAGAAGCTGCCTTTGTGAACACGGCTAGGTACTAGATAGTCACGAGCGCCTTCTGGTGTCGCTTTTGTTAGTACTGGCGTTTCGATGTCTAGGAAGCCGTTGTCATCTAGGAAGCGACGAACAAAGCTAGACGCTTTAGCACGTAGCTTGATGCGGTCGCTCATTTCTGGACGACGTAGATCTAGGTAACGGTACTTCAGACGTTGCTCTTCAGAGTTCTTTTGGTTGAAGTCTAGAGGCAAAACGTCAGAACGGTTGATGATTTCAAGACTTTTAGCAAGTAGCTCAACTTCACCTGTTGCCATATCTTTGTTTACTTGGCTTTCTGGACGTACGCGTACTTCACCCGTTAGTTTGATACAGAACTCATTACGAAGTGTGTTAGCCACTTCATACGCATCTGCCATATCTGGATCAACAACTACCTGAACGATGCCTTCACGATCTCGCATATCGATAAAAATAAGACCGCCTAAATCACGACGACGGTTAACCCAGCCGCACAGTTCTACAGTTTGTCCTGCAAGGGACTTGTTCAGGTGACCACAGTAATGGGTACGCATAATGAAATTCCCAATCTCTTAAAATTATTAACTACTCTCTGTCAGCCTCATTGCCGATCAGAGTAAAACCCCATTTATACGCTGAAAACCTATGAAAATCGACTACTCAACGTACAATTCATTGTTCTTTATCATTCATTGGTGATTTTTAATACAATAAGTGTTCAAAGGCACACCAACTTGAAAAAATTGCTGCTGATTATAGCGTGAAAATATCTATTTCAGCAAAGCTTGTGTCAAAGTAAACTGGAGAAAAACAAGGGAGATGTGTGTACTATGATATGAATTGGGTTAAATCTGCCCCTACAACCTATCGAAACCTCTAAATCATTTAAATAACAGGAATTATTTAGGTTGTAGAAGTCCTAAAAGCTTAATAGCACTCTCTTTTTCATAGCAAGAGAACAACACTACATTAAGTCATTGCTCTCTGTAACTATGAAACTAAAAAGAATACCAATAGAAATCAGTGATTAAAATGGGGGTAGTTAGACTTTTCAAATCTAGTCGTATCACGAGCGAAATCTGTATGGTTAACTACACTATCTACATTCCAAGATGTCAGATCCTGATTAAAAAAGACAGCTTTGTTAAACATCCTTGACATGTTGATGACTTTTGAAGTGTCCCATTGGCTAATATTTTGATTAAATTGACTAGCAACAGAAAAAAGTGAAGACATATCTAAAACATTTGATGTGTTCCATCGAGAGATGTCCGAATTAAAAGATAATGCAGTACTGAACATTTTAGACATATCGGTGACTTTTGATGTGTCCCATTCACTCAGATCAGAGTTAAAGGTCATCGAGCCCCAAAACATACCGCTCATGTTCATTACATTCGAAGTATTCCATGATTTAATATTACCTTTAAAAGCAGCAGTTGAACTAAACATAAAAGACATGTCCTCAACTTTAGAAGTATTCCAAAAATTAAGATCTTGCGAAAAAGCACCTGCTGACTTAAACATCCCCGACATATCCGTTACGTTCGAAGTATCCCAATATTGCCCTTCAGTATTGATGTTCTTATTAAAATTTTTTGCGCCAAAAAACATATATGACATATCTTTGACTTTTGAGGTGTTCCAGTTTCTAATACTAGAGTTAAATATTTCAGCTTGATGAAACATATAGCTCATATCTTCAACATTTTGAGTTTTCCAATCTTGAAGACTTTGGTTAAAAGATAATGCTGATTCGAACATTTCCGACATATCCGTTACGTTCGTGGTATTCCAACTTTGAAGGCTTTGATTAAAAGACCGTGCTCCACTGAATATCCCCGACATATCCGTTACATTCGAGGTATTCCAACCTTGAAGGCTTTGGTCAAAAGCCTTTGCCTCACGGAACATCTCCGACATATTCGTTACGTTCGCGGTATTCCAACTTT
>NZ_BJXJ01000034.1 GCF_007990935.1 Vibrio sagamiensis NBRC 104589 | reverse complement strand
CTATTAAAAAAGCCGCTGTATTTACAGCGGCTTTTTACTTTTTAGCTTATGAGAAATTTTCAGTTCATGAGAAAGTTGCCCCAAAGCCTTCTCTGCTAACACTTTATATCTTTCACACGTTCTTCTCCCTATACGTTAGTGCTGAACTCATAGAGCAAGATTAGAATAATGTTATCTTGAGCCAGTATTTTACGAACTACAATGACGTTGTGGAGAAACTCTGCATATTGGTATTCATGCACGGTTGGCACATAAGAAGTGGTGTTTGAGGCTTTCCTTAAAGGGTGCTCAGTGTTGATGCAAGCTCAAGGAACTTGGCCTATCGGCAAGAAAAAGCCGACAAGATGCTGTCGGCTTAAAATAGAGGCTAGAGACGGCTATTTCTCTTGGGTTAATGCTAATGCTTTGCGAGAAACCTCGTGAGCAGCTTTATTCAGATTCTGTTTTTCTAATGTATCGGCTAAAAAAGCATAATCAGAAATATCAGTGCGAATTTTTAACGCAGCTTCTAAATGATGTTGAGCTAATTGCCATTTTTCTTGGCGGAACAAGAAATGAGCAAGAGCACTATGAGCAGCGGCATTGCTTGACTCTTGCTTTAAAATTCCTTCTAGCAAAACGATAACCGGATGGTCATCGGTTAATCTAAGCTCTGTCAGTAAATGATAAAGTGTCTCTGTAGGCTGTTTTTTTAATGTGTCTTTTATCATTGTAAATGCCTCATTATCAGCTTTTCGGCCAATAAGCTCGCGAGCAAAACATTCGATAAGATTGACATTCTGTTTCACTTTACGTGGCAGGCTATTCCAATGTGAAGCTAGCCCTTCACTACCTTGCTGTATTGCTATATCGTGCATTAAACCACATTGAGCACTCTGCAGTAGTTCAGTTTGCTCTTCTTTGGTAATTTGTCCGATTTTAGTCAATTCAGGGATAAGCTCGAGCAGTGGTTGCCAAAGTTTCAGCTGGATATAAGTCGTTTTTAGTAAATCGAGCACGATAGTGTTATTAGAATATTTCCCTTTAAGCGATTGTAATGTGTCGAAAGCAGATTCATAGGAGCCATCGCTAATAAGCTGTTTAGCTCTTGTTAGCTCGACTGCGAGGTGTGCATTATCCTGTTGGCTTGCTAGTGCTAAATATTCGTCACGTCTGGCTTTATTTCCATTACCTTGAGCAGCTTCAGATGCCACCAAATAACAAAGCAGTGGCATATCGTGATGCTTTGCAAAACGTAACGCCAGTTTCTCGGCACTTTTCCAGTCACCTTCAAGCAGTTTAATCATACTTTCATTCGTTGTGCGACGAGCTCGGCGTACTTTTCTAATATTAAAATAACCCAATGAATGAGTGCTGACTCTGATGATGCTTTTTATAAAGTTTTCAATTAAAAAGAGTCCTGCCAAAGTAGCTATAATTAGGATTACCATTGTAGTAAGGCTCATCTCTATCGTTTTGTTCGTGGTAGAGATTAGAACGTAGCCTTGTTCACCAGCATACTGAGCTCCAGCATATAACCCTAAGCCAAGGACAATAAATAGGAAAGTCAAACGTATCATTATTGGCCCTCCGAATTTGTCATTGAAGCTATGCCTCGTTGTAGACGATTACTAATGATACTGTTTAGAGCTTGGTGACTCTTGAGCTCCGAAGGGTACTGCACTTGGAGGTTTTGTTGCTGTAGCAGATTGAGCTCTTTACGAAAATCTTTTACGCTACTCTCGTTTTCGTTGAAAAAGTTCGCTACCCAGTCGTTTGCTGTTTGCAGAGAAGCTTGATAAATGCCATTTTGTTCTTGATAAATGGCTTGTATAGCGACACCTAACTTAGCTTTGAGGTTTTCTTTGAGATAAAAGTGCTGCTTGGGTGGTAGTAATGGAGCCGTACTTTCATCTGAGGTTCTTATGGTAATGAAGTTGTCAGCAAAACCTTTGAGTGATGCTTTTAGGTTTTCTTGCCAATTTGAGATATCCTCTGTCAGGATCTTTCTCTCTTTAGTCTCTTCTTTTGCTAGGATTGGCTGTGCTAGAGGTAATGTATCGACTTGTTGTTGTAGTGCTGTCAGCTTTAAGATCATGTCTTCATGTTTGATTAAAGGGAGCATTTTTAGCTGCACGATGTCATCGGCTATTTTCTGGCGAAGATCGATTAAGCTTGGATCATTTAAAGCTGCGATACTTTGGTCGGCATCTTTCATTAGTTGAGTGGCACTAGCAACATTATGTTCTAAATACAACTTTCTACCCGCAAGTTTGACTAGATAGTCCGCTTCTGCAAGCCGCCAACCGTCAGTCTTAGGTTGTGCTCCATTAACGCTGGTTATCGCTTGTTGTAGACTGCTAATACTTTCTTGTTGTTGCTTAAGCGAGGTGTGAGTTCGTTCCTCAATATTATCAGACAGTTTCTTTACCTCGTCTTTATTTTTTTGTAGCTTCTCTTGAATACTGTTTTGCGTTGTCTTTAATTGAGTTTCGAGGTTGGTGATTCGAGTTATATAGTCGGTTTGTTGTTTTTGAAATACGGCTTGTTGATTGACTAGCTTGTATGTCAGACCGCCACCGAAAGCAAGTGAGATTAAGATAGCGATAACACCAAGTTTGCCTCCGTGATTGTTTGAGTTTTGCTTTACTTCAGCTTTGATCGACTTACTTTGTGGCTTTGCCTTAATTGTTGTTGTCTGGTCTTCAGTAGGTGATACTGACGGCTGATTATAAGAGGAGTTTGAGTCGAGTTTTTTTTGTTTGTTATGGTTACTTGTCATGCCTATATCCTGTTTAGCTATGGCTTGAGAGCCGCCAGTAAATCTTGGTTGGATGCACTTCCTATACACCTTACCTGAGAAAAGCCCCTTTGACGTGCAAGCTTTGCTACTCGTTGGCTGGGGAGATATAGCTCTCGTTGATTTAGCCAAGCTAATTGCTTTGATGTTAATGGGTCACATAAATAAGTTAATTGTTCACTACTGGTGATGACAATTTGGGAAACTTGCTGATTCTCCCATTCACTCACACAGCTTGCCGGGTCGAATGGGACATACTCTCGTTTATATGTCTCTCCGTAGTGTACTTTTGCTCCACGTTTTGTGAGTTCATCTTTGATTAACTCACGACCTCCGTTGCCACGGAGAATAAGGACGTTTTGTTTTTTTACATGTTTGAGTTCAGGAAGTTGCAATAAATGTTCACTATCACTGAACTGCTGAGGATAGTGTACTTTTTGTTGAGTACATATGCTTAAATAGTGTGCTGTTTTTTGACCAACGGCAAGGTATATTATTCGTTGAGGCCACGATTTATTGTGATTGATTAGGATTTGCTCGGCGTATTGAACGGCATGCTGACTTATGGCAATTATGATGCTGGCGTTATCAATGTGCTGCAGCCATGCTTTTCTGTCTGGAGTTGAGCTAATCGCGATCAATGGATGATGGATCGCTTTAATCCCATGCTTAATGAGTAAAGAGCAAAGCTCCTGGCCTTGCTCTCCAGGTCGAGTGACCAAGACTGTCATGATTAGTCGTGGTCTGCGTACAGTTTGGTTAAAATGTCGCGCGCACCTTTTTCCAGAAGCTCATTAGCTAGCTGTACCCCTAGAGTTTCTGCATCTTGACGGTGCCCATGGATCTCACCACGAACAATAAGACTCCCATCAGGTTCTCCAACTAAAGCTCTTAACCAAATGTTATCACCATCCAATAAAGAGTAACTTCCAATTGGAACTTGGCATCCTCCTTCCAGTGTGAGGTTCATGGCTCGCTCGCAACGAACACGATCAGCAGTGTCAGGGTGATTGAGAGGTTCAAGAAGCTGGTGAAGTCGTTGGTCATCAAGGCGACATTCGATCCCGACAGCACCTTGACCTACTGCTGGAAGTGATTGTTCTGGTTCGATTAAGCTGCTAATGCGATCGTCTAGTTTGAGGCGTTTTAAGCCTGCTGCGGCGAGGATAATCGCGTCATACTCTTCGGCATCTAGTTTATTTAATCTGGTACCAACGTTACCACGAAGCTCTTTAATCACTAAATCTGGACGGTGAGCTTTCAATTGGCATTGCCTGCGAAGACTACAAGTTCCAACAGTGGCGCCTTGTGGAAGATCATTGATGGTTCTGAATTTATTTGAAACGAAGGCATCACGAGGATCTTCTCGTTCACAGATCGTAACTAACCCTAATCCTTTTGGAAAGTCGACAGGGACATCTTTCATTGAATGAACCGCTAAGTCAGCACGCCCTTCTAGCATGGCGACTTCAAGCTCCTTGACAAAGAGTCCTTTACCACCCACTTTTGCCAACGGAGTATCAAGGATCACGTCACCTTGAGTGACCATGGTGACCAGCTCAACCTCAAGACCTGGATGAGCGGCTTGCAAAGCATTTTTAACATAGTGAGCTTGCCATAAAGCAAGGGGGCTTTTACGCGTCGCGATACGAATAGGCTTAGGTTGTGTCATGATCTTCTCAATATTGTTGTGATTTAGTTTTATCCTACCACTCAACGGAGGAAAGTTTTAATGTTAGTTAATGTTCTCTTAGTTTCGAAAATGGAATACTTTTATATTGTGAAAATAGTGTGATTAGATTCTCATTTAAACTCAGTCGGGTTATTATGTATTAGTAATAGCAAGTGACGCTAGCACATTGTTAATTTGTGATTGGTATGGAGACCTTAAATCAAACTATTTATGAGCAGTAATCTTTACCAATCTTAGTAAAAGTGTTAAATTGATCACGTTTTTTGGTCAATGTGGCTTAAAACATCAGCAGATTTCATGACTGTTCAACCAAGGAACTTCCCTTGCAGGCTTACACTCAAAAACTTATTCAGCGATTAGATAACCTCAACCAGCAGCGCATAGATCGTGCGTTGGCGCTTATGGGTTCGCAAAGCCAGCAAGTCTTTCACCTGATTCCCGCTCTGTTGAATTTTAATCACCTCAGCCTTCCTGGTTTTATTGATGAAAATGTCCCACATGGCGTATTTGGTTTTGAACTTAATTCGGTGCAGCAACAGCTTATTGATGTGTTTATTGGCGAGAATACTGCAGCTATTGAAACGGTAAACCATGCAGACATTCTTGGGCTGTATACTATGGGTAGTACTTCCTCGATTGGCCAAAGCACTTCAAGTGATTTAGATATTTGGGTATGTATTTCTCCGGCTATGAGTGCTGCACGGCGTGAGTCTTTAAATAAGAAGTGTGTATCTATTACTGATTGGGCACAGGCACAAGGTGTTGAAGCAAACTTTTTTCTGATGGATGAAGATCGCTTTCGCAGTAACTACTCTGAACAAATGACAGGTGATAACTGTGGCTCTTCCCAGCATTTACTATTGCTTGATGAATTTTATCGTTCAGCAGTACGCTTGGCAGGACAACGTTTATTATGGCAGATCGTCCCTCCAGAGATGGAAGAATGTTATGATGAGTACGTTGCTCAGTTGTGTGATGATGGAAATTTAAGGTGCGATGAATGGATCGACTTTGGTCAGTTGAATCGCATTCCAGCGGAAGAGTATTTTGGCTCTAACTTGTGGCAACTGTATAAAAGTATCGATTCGCCGTATAAATCAGTATTGAAAGCGATTTTACTCGAGGCTTATTCATGGGAATACCCGAATACGCAGTTGTTGAGTCTCGACACTAAACGCCGTTTTTTTGCTGATGAGCCGGACTTATACGGTATGGATACGTATTACTTAATGCTTGAGAAGGTCACACGCTATTTAGAGCGTATTCAGGATCAGACACGTTTGGACCTTGTACGCCGTTGTTTTTATCTCAAAACACATGAAAAGTTATCACGTGAGCCTGATACGGGCTCTGTCGCTTGGCGTCGTGAAGCATTGAGTGAAATGATTAACCAGTGGCATTGGGATCTTAAAGTTGTCGCAGAACTTGATGACCGACGCAATTGGAAAGTTGAACAAGTCAAACTTGTTCATCATGCGCTCTTAGATGCTTTGATGCAGAGTTATCGTAATTTAATTCAGTTTGCACGCCGCAATGACATCACGTCAGCGATCAGTCCACAAGATATTAGTATTTTAGCGCGCAAATTATACGCGGCTTTTGAGGTATTGCCAGGTAAAGTGACACTTTTAAACCCTCAAATATCACCAGACTTGCATGAGTCTGACCTTAGTTTTATTGAAGTTCAAGAAAGTGGCGTTAATAAGTCTGGATGGTATTTGTACAAGCAGCCACTAGATGCGCACCGTATTCTTGGACAGCCATTTTTGGAACACCATGAATACCTGAGTAAATTAGTTTCTTGGGCATTCTTTAATGGCTTGATTACCGAATCAACCTATCTACACGCCGTAGTACGTGAAGCACAACTCGATATTGATAAGCTCTATCAAATGGTGGGGGACTTACGTAATACCTTTTCATTGCGTAAACGCCGTCCAACGATGGAAGCTTTAGCCAGTCCATGTGAAATAAGCCAGCTTGCTATGTTTATTAACTTTGAGCATGATCCGACCGTCGACTTATCTGGTCGAATGCTTAGAGCTGAAGTAAAAAGTACGGACATATTTAGTTTTGGTCCTGAGCAGATGAATTTAGTCGGTAGTGTCGACCTTGTGTACCGTAATTCATGGCATGAAGTTCGAACGTTGCATTTTCAAGGTGAAACAGCCATTTTAGATGCTTTGAAGACCATCTTGGGCAAAATGCATCAAGATGCGCTTCCTCCTGAATCCGTAGATGTCTTTTGCTATGCGAAAAATATGCGTGGAATTATGCGTAATATAGTGTATCAACTGCTCGCAGAGTGTATTGATTTGCGCTTGAAGCCTGTTGAACCAGAAAAGCGCCGTCGTTTCAAAGCAATGCATCTTGGTCGTCAAACTTATGGGCTTTTCTTTGAGCGTCGAGGTGTGTCTGTTCAAAAGCTGGAGAACCCGGTGGAGTTTTATCGCAGTATTTCGACCAATAAGCTTAAAGGTTCACCTTTATTGATGTTAGATCGAGAACAAGAGTTCCAGCTACCAGAGGTGGTTGACGGTTTTGCTAGTGAAGGTCTGGTCCAGTTTTTCTTTGAAGATACAGAAAAGGGCTTTAATATCTATGTGCTGAATGAGAGCAATCAAGTTGAAGTTTATCATCAGTTTAGTGGTACGAAAGATGAGATGATTGCATCAGTTAACGGCTTTTACACTGCAGTTAAAGATAATAATCAGGTCGTATCGCAGTGTGTTAACTTTAACTTGCCTCAATACTACCAAATCATTCATCCAGCGGAAGGGAATACACACATTATTCCTTATCGAAACGATAGTACTTCTTCAGCATCAACTCCTAAAACTGTAAGTGTTTAAATAAAAAAGAGCATGATGTGCTCTTTTTTATTATCGGCAATATTTATTGTTATAGCTCTAAATTACGCCCAATTTATCGCTTCACCAGCGTGCTTTTCACACTCTTCTTTGACCATATCAAATAGCACCATAGATGTTTTGGAACATATCCACTGACCATCGATCTGCTTAAAATGAAAGCCTCCTGACTTTGATGCCAACCAGATCTCATGCATGGGTTCTTGACGATTGATTATAATTTGGCTGCGGTCTTCAAACTCTAGTGTCATAACATTGCCTGACACTTCGTAATCAATATCCGCGCCAGATTCGTCTATGGCTTCTTCGATGATTTGCAGTTGTGTGTCTACTTGTTGATGAAATTCGGTATCGTTCATCCTTTTACCCTATTGCTTTTCTTGAGTGTGGTGCGATTATAGAGGGCATTGATTCAATAATCACGATATGCAAAATGAAAAAACTACTCATGGTGTTGGGAATGCTCGTCGCTACGACTTTGGTCGGCTGTGGTCAATCAGGTGCGTTGTATATTCCAGATGATGCTCAGCAGACTGAACAAGCACAATAATAACTCACCCCGAATGTTGTTTCACGGGGAAGCAATCGAATTAATTAAGGGAAGCATACTTTGGACTATTTTAACTATCAGGATGATGGCCAGCTTTGGGCTGAAGACGTCTCACTTCAAGATCTTGCCGAGCAGCATGGCACGCCTCTTTATGTTTACTCTCGCGCTACGTTAGAGCGTCATTGGAATGCGTTTGATAGGGCTGTGGGTCAACATCCTCATCTTGTTTGTTACGCAGTAAAAGCTAACTCTAACCTAGGTGTTTTGAATGCATTGGCGCGTTTAGGATCCGGCTTTGATATTGTATCGGGTGGTGAACTTGAACGTGTTATTGCGGCGGGTGGTGATGCTAAGAAGGTGGTGTTCTCAGGTGTGGGGAAAACACTGGCAGAGATGAAACGTGCGCTAGAGCTGGGCATAAAATGCTTTAACGTGGAATCAGAACCAGAACTTGAGCGCTTGAACAAAGTTGCAGCCGAGCTCGGTGTGATTGCCCCGATTTCGCTAAGAATTAACCCAGATGTCGATGCAAAAACACATCCTTACATTTCGACGGGTCTGCGTGATAATAAATTTGGTATCGCCTTTGATCGCGCGCCGGCGGTATATAAGTTTGCTCAAAGCCTATCAAACCTAAACGTTCAAGGCATTGATTGTCATATCGGTTCTCAGCTGACGGAGATTGAGCCTTTCATTGACGCAACCGATCGTCTTTTGGCACTGATTGATGACTTGAAGGCACAAGGTATCCATATTCGTCACCTAGATGTTGGCGGCGGTCTTGGTGTGGTCTATCGTGATGAAGAACCTCCTCAGCCTGCAGATTATGCTAAGGCTTTGCTTGATCGTTTGGCCAACCATCAGGACCTTGAACTGATTTTTGAACCAGGTCGAGCGATTGCTGCTAACGCGGGTATTTTGCTGACGCGAGTTGAGTTTCTCAAACACACAGAACATAAAAACTTTGCTGTTATTGATGCGGCGATGAATGATCTCATGCGACCGGCGCTTTATCAGGCTTGGCAGGATATTGTTCCCGTTGTTCCGCGCCAAGGTGAAGTACAGCTGTATGATTTGGTTGGGCCTATCTGTGAAACCGGTGACTTCTTAGGTAAAGATCGTGAACTGGCACTACAAGAAGGTGATCTACTCGCGGTTCGTTCTGCTGGTGCCTATGGCTTTGTGATGTCTTCGAATTACAATACGCGAGCTCGAGCGGCAGAGGTGATGGTTGATGGTAATCAGCACCATGTTGTCCGTCAACGTGAAGAACTGACGCATTTGTGGCAGTTGGAACAAATTTTACCGGAGTAATACACGACAAATGCACTTCCATTTTTCCAAAATGCATGGCTTGGGCAATGACTTTATGGTTGTTGACTGCATTACCCAAAATATGTTTTTTTCGCAAGATTTAATCCGTCGTTTGGCGGATCGTCATACTGGTGTTGGTTTTGACCAATTGCTTTTGGTTGAAGCACCGTACGATCCTGAAACTGATTTCCACTACCGTATTTTTAATGCAGATGGTAGTGAGGTAGAACAATGTGGCAATGGTGCACGTTGTTTTGCTCGCTTTGTGCGCTTGAAAGGCTTAACCAATAAATACAGCATTAGCGTGAGCACCAAAAAAGGAAAAATGGTTCTTGATATTGAGGATGAAGGCACGGTGACGGTCAATATGGGGATACCCGAGTTTGAGCCGAATAAAATCCCCTTCAAAGCGAAGCAAAAAGAAAAAACCTACATTATGCGTGTGGGTGATAAAACATTGTTCTGCGGTGCCGTAAGCATGGGTAATCCGCATGTCGTCACCGTGGTTGAGGATGTCGATAGCACCGATGTAGAAAACTTGGGGCCTTTACTTGAATCTCATGAACGTTTTCCAGAACGCGTTAATGCTGGCTTTATGCAAGTTGTTAATCGTCAGCATATTCGTCTACGAGTGCATGAGCGTGGAGCAGGTGAAACTCAAGCGTGTGGTAGTGGCGCTTGTGGGGCGGTTGCGATCGGTATTTTACAAGGTTTATTAGATGAGACCGTTAAAGTTTCTCTACCTGGAGGAGAGCTTTCAATCTCATGGCAAGGCCTGGGTAAATCTCTTTTTATGACTGGACCTGCTACTCACGTATTTGATGGGCAACTCTCATGCTAATTGAAGGTAAGGAAAATCAATCGCAGCCAGTTCAAGGCGATGCCATGACGGCAGAAATTGTTGCAGAATACTTACGCGATAACCCCGATTTCTTTGTCCAACGTCCTGAGCTGGTAGAACGGTTGTCGCTGCCTCATGCTGATTTAGGCGCAGTGTCATTGGTGCACGTTCAAATGAATCGTCAGCGCCAGCGCATTGAAGAGCTAGAAGAAGAGATCACAGCTTTCATGTCATTGGCCGCAAAAAATGATAGAACGTTCTACGAATTCATGGACCTACAAGGGCAGTTATTAAAGTGCTGTCATGTGAATCAGGTCATTATGGCGATTGAACGTAAGGCGAAAGAATTAGGTCTCACGGCTTACCTTCGTTTACTCAACGCCAATGAGAGCATGCCTGCGCTTAAGCAAGAAGACTATCAACGCTTTGCTACCAACCATCTTAATGGTAAAGAAGCGTACTTGGGGCGTTTAAGAAAAGTTGATCGCGAGGCGTTATTTGGAGATGTATTGGTTCCTGAAATGGGTTCATACGTCGTTTTACCGCTTGGCCATAAAACGCCACTGGGCTTACTTGTATTTGCAAGTGAAGATGGTGGTCATTTTCAACCAGATATGGACACGTTGTTTTTACGTCATCTATCATTAGTAGTGACACACCTCGTTCAGACACTCGCATGGCATCAAGATGACGATAACAGTACAGAATCTTCCTTTACCAAGTAGTTTGCAAAAGCCGTTGGAGCATTTCTACGAATACCTACGTAGCGAAAAAGAGCTTAGCTTACACACTCAGCGCAATTACAAGCAGCAGCTTGAGACAATGGCGCAGCATTTAGCCAATATGGGAGTGAAAGACTGGGCTCAAGTGGATGCTGGATGGGTTCGTCAAATTGCTGGTAAAGGGATGCGTGATGGCATGAAAGCCAGCAGTTTAGCGACGCGCTTATCATCCTTGCGTAGCTTTTTTAATTTCTTGGTTTTACGCGGTGAATTACTTGCAAACCCCGCGAAAGGTGTGTCTGCACCTCGAAAAAAACGCCCACTGCCTAAAAACTTGGATGTAGATGAAATGCACCAGTTGCTTGAGGTCAGCGAGAGTGACCCACTTGCGATACGAGATCGCGCAATGATGGAATTGATGTATGGTGCTGGATTGCGGCTTGCCGAATTGATCAGTATCGATGTGCGAGATGTCAAACTACGCAGCGGTGAATTGCGTGTTATTGGTAAAGGCGATAAAGAACGCAAAGTTCCCTTTTCCGGGATGGCTACAGAGTGGCTGGGACAGTGGCTAAAGGTCCGAAATGAGCTTGCTTCGGCTGATGAGGCTGCTTTGTTTGTCTCTAAATTAGGGACACGAATTTCGGTTCGTAGCGTACAAAAACGTATGGCTGAATGGGGGCAGAAGCAGTCAGTAGCCAGCCATATTAGCCCACATAAATTACGCCATTCCTTCGCAACACATATGTTGGAATCGAGCCAAAATTTACGCGCGGTACAAGAGCTTTTAGGACACGAGAATATTTCTACTACCCAGATTTATACTCATTTGGATTTTCAACACCTTGCTGATGTCTACGATCAAGCTCATCCTAGAGCACGCAAGAAACAAGAAAGCTGAGGCCCTGTTGTGAAGTTTTATCGCAGTATTAAGACGATTAAAGCCATCACGTTTGATCTCGATGACACTTTGTATGACAACGTTGCCGTCATTGTAAAAATGGAGCAGGAACTGCTTGCTTGGTTTAAAGAGCACTATCCGGTCGTCGCGCAGATGAGTGCGGAAGATTGGCGTGTGGTCAAGCGCCGTCTATTACAAGAAAAGCCCGCTCTTAAACATGATGTGACGTTACTTCGTTTCGTGCAGATTCAAGCGGTCTTCTTATCTCAAGGCTACTCATCGCTTCAGGCAAATCAGATCGCGCAACAAGCTGTTGAGCTGGCGCTAGAGTGGCGAAATCGAGTAACCATCGCTCCAGAGAATATTGCGTTATTGCAGACCCTAGCTGAAAAGGTGCCGTTGGTTGCGATTACCAACGGGAACGTTGACTGTAAAAAAATTGGTTTAACGCCTTATTTTCAGTATATTTTGCGAGCAGGTCCTGATGGGGCGGCAAAACCAGACAAAGATATGTTTCAAAAAGCACAACAATTCTTGGCTTTACCTGCTGATAATATTCTTCATGTTGGTGATCATCTTATCTCCGATGTCAAAGGGGCGATATCGGCTAATTTTGCGAGTTGTTGGTTAAATAATACAGGTTATCAGATTCGCTCGTTATGCCATGGGGGCTTGTTACCTGATATGGAAGTAAGTCAACTGGCTTCTTTGGCTAGGCTAGTCGAAGGCTAATGGTTTCACGTGAAACTACTTGTTTTCAGTTGATAAACCGTTTTTTTATCTTCGATAAATAGTTTGTCTTACCGTCAATGAATAGAATTAAAGGCGTTGATTAGGCGGGGCGTCCTTTAACGGGTGGCCACTTTTCTCTGCTTGAAATCGAGACAAATATTGTTGGAAAAAATCCTGCATAAGTTGATGGTTTTTTTCTTCACCTAACTGGCTTAATAGTTCAGCAGAGATTTCAAACGTACATAAATTACCCGTTTGTTGATTACGTCGTAAAGAATATTGAGAGTCCGCTTGAGTATTTAATGTCATTGTCGGAATGGACTCTAACCAGCGGCTTTTATTAAGCATTTTTCTGGCTTCTTGCCACGTTGCATCAAGGATGATAAAGAGCGGTACTCGATGTGATTCTTCACTATGCTGCATCACTTGAGGGAGTTCAAGGCTGTTTTCTGCTGGGAAAAGCAACACAGGGAAAATACTCGGATCGGTCAATTTTTTCCATAGTAAAGCGGGGGGCGTTTGTCTATCCCAAATCACTTGCTCGGCATTTAGCTGGCACTGAATGAGTAACTTGCCCGTGTTGCTTGCTCGATTTTGTTCGTTGGGATGGGTGAGCAAAATAAGTGAATGTTGACTATTCAAGGCTGGGGTCAAAGTGCAGTAACAATTGAATTTAAAGCCGCACTGAGAACAAGCTTGAGCCATGGTGAGTGTTCCTTTACTTTATGGGTTATATTTTGGCTGACTGTAGCTTAGGTGTTCAATATCATCTTGCTATTGCTGCTTTCACAATCGACCTCTATAGGAATGATATTATGGCATACTGGTTATTTAAAACAGAGCCTGACACTTTTTCAATTGATACACTTCGCGTGCAAAATGTCTCTTGTTGGGAAGGCGTACGTAATTATCAAGCACGTAACATGATAAGAGATGAGATCAAATGCGGAGACCTGGTACTGATTTACCACTCCTCTTGTAAGCAAGTTGGGGTTGCGGGTATTGCTAAGGTTATTAAGGAAGCTTACCCAGATCATTTTCAGTTTGACCCAGAAAGCGATTATTACGATCCTAAATCCTCCGTTGATAACCCTCGTTGGGTGATGGTTGACATTGAGTTTGTCAGAAAAACGGCGCGTATTATTCCACTGTCAGTGATGAAGGCGATGCCAGAACTAGAGAAGATGCCATTAGTTAAAAGAGGCAGTCGATTGTCGATAATGCCTGTCAGTGAACAAGAATGGACAGCGATCCTCGGTAAAGAATGTCTCCCGAGTCAGCGTCGCTTGGTGTAATTTTGCGGAGCACAAAGCGTCTATCTCAATGTGCTCCTTACTTACCTATTAAAGCAAATGTTCACTTAGGTAGTGCGCAACAGCATCATCAGCGTTGCTGCCAATCACCTCATTATTTGGTAATGCTTTAAAGACCTTTTCATGGGCGGTTGCCATGACCAAGCCTTTTCCTGCCATCGATAACATTTCTACATCATTCATGCCGTCACCGAATGCGATGCAGTTTTCTAATGTTTGACCGAGCGACTCTGCAATTGCTTTTAACGCGCTGCCTTTCGATACATCGGCAGCCATCACTTCTAAGCACCATGGTGTTGAGAATGCGATATTTAATTGTTGACCAAACTGTTGTTTAAGTTTGTTTTCAAATTTGACGAGGTGTTCATGATCTTCGCCAGGGTGAGTGAAGAAAATCTTAGCAACTCCTTTTTGTGGCGCTTGGTTTTTATCAAATAGCGTATAGGTAAATGCTTCATGAAAATCACGCAGTTGCTCATCATCTTGGCTGAGTAACCAAGCGTCATTTTGATACATGTGGATAAGTATTTCCGGATCCAGTTTGATCGTGTCGATCACGCCTTGAATGAGATTTTCAGGAATATTTTGACTGTAAATGAGTTGATCATTTTGGTCGTGTACTCGTGCGCCATTAGAAGTGATCATGTAAGCGGGAATACCAACACTGTGGCGAATGCTAGCAACATCAACATGGTGACGGCCTGTCGCAAAGATAAAGGTATATCCTTTGTCATGTAATGCTCTGAGCGTTTCTCTCGAATAGGCATTTAATTTGTGGTTAGGCGCTAATAGAGTGCCGTCTAAATCGGAAGCAACGATCTTAGTGATCGATTTGCAAGGTAGCGATGTGCTCATGAAGCCCTCATCAATAATGCTAAATTGTCTGAAGTTACTGCAGGTCATCGCTTTACTTAGTATGACGTGAGTAATGGTAAATAAACCCAAGCTTACTGCAAAATGAGCCAGAATAAGAGGGTAAATTACCGATGTTATATTTCCTCTTTAATCTTCTTTTTGCTCAATATTACGCATAAAAGTAAAGAGTTTGTTGAGCGCCTGATTACGATATTGATCTTGTTCAAAGAGGACCTCGTGTTGTGAGCCCGCAATTGAAACGAATTCGACGCGAGCGTTCGTTTTGCTAAGTTTGTCGATAAACTTCTTTTGGGCAGTATTGCTGACAATACGATCGCTACCGGCTTGGAGTAATAAGACTGGCAAAGTGAGTTGGCGGGTGAGCAAAATACATTGTTTTGCAGCTATTAGCCCTTGCCAGACCCAGCGCTTACTTGGCCCACCAACCTGTAACTCGGGTTTATCTTGGTATAATTGGCGAAACCAATGGTAGCGTTCATAGCTTTGACTCAATGGATTATCATCGAAAGGCTTTGCATAGTAGGCTTTCTGACCTGGGGCATAACTGGCCTGTGGTGAGCAAGCTGCCAAGATCTGGCACACAGGGAGAGCGATAGGGCTCAGGTACCAAGGAAGTTGGATGCCAAACATTGGTGAACTTAAAATTAATCCATTAAAGAGATGTGTGGGATGAGTTTGCAAATAACGTGTTGCAATGGCACCTCCCATTGAATGTGAGAGCATTGTCCGATGCTGGTAATCGGACAAATCAAAATACTCAATGACGGATGCCATGTCTTTAATATAATCATCAAACTCGTAGACGTGACCTACATCAGTATTTTTTAAGAGCCGATCTGATAAACCTTGTCCCCGGTGATCAAAGGAATAGACATCATAGCCTTGTCGATAAAAATCATAAAAGAGCTCTTGATACTTCCAGACGGATTCAATTCGGCCATTGACGATAAACACGGCTTTGTCATGCTTAGGATGCGTAAGCTTGCACCAGTAAATTTTTTTCTTCTCAACGCCTTTGATAAAGCCCTCTTGGCGAGTGTGCCACAGATTTGCAATTGGGCCGGAAATGGCTTGCTTGAACAAATTTTCTTGAGAGCTTTTCAAAGGTGTAGCAGGAGTTGTCATGGATGGGTTGCCTAAATGAACACGATTAGAATGAACTATATTCGAAGAATTATAAAGGAAATGCAATGGATACACATGTTTGGCTTGCTTATCTGGCGACAGCGATAATTTTTAGCTTAGCGCCTGGCTCTGGTATGGTGAACTCGGTCAGCAATGGTTTAGCTTATGGGATGCGTCGTTCATTGAGCGCCATTGTTGGACTACAAATTGGTTTAGCCATTCACATTCTTTTGGTTGGCGCTGGGATTGGTGTTCTTGTGGCACAATCTGCAACCCTTTTCAATATCCTGAAATGGCTTGGCGCTGCTTATTTGCTGTGGCTTGGCATTCAAAAATGGCGAACAAGCTCGACTTTAGAAGCTGTTCAAATAGAAAAATCAATTTCAAGTCGAGCCTTATTTTACAAAGCAATTCTAATCAATTTGACCAACCCAAAATCGATCGTGTTTCTCGTTGCGTTGTTTCCACAGTTTATTGACCCATATGCCAATCAGATGACGCAATTACTAATTTTGGGGTTCACGACAGTAATCATTGATGGATTTGTCATGCTTGGTTATACCTTTTTAGCTTCTCAAATTGGTGGCGTCGTTCGCTCGGAGAAAATAATGAGTAGGATGAATAAGATCTTTGGCTCAATGTTTATTGGCTGTGGTGCTCTATTAGCTTCAGTGAAGTATTAAGTAAGCGCTATTCAACCAACTCTTCAATACAAGCCAGTGGATTAAAATCATTGGCTTTTCTCTCTTGATATCCAGTGATGAATCCCTGAATCACATTGCTATTTTGATACTTAATTATTGAGTGCTTCGGCACTGTTATTAATCTTTCATGACACTAGAGCCTAGGTCTTGACGGCATACACTAAATTAAGATATATATGGTTTTCCATATATAGATTTGATGAGTGTTAAGGTGGAGTGATGACAATTAAGGTTGGAATTAATGGCTTTGGCCGAATAGGACGTTTAGCACTGCGTGCTGCATTTGATTGGCCAGAATTGGAGTTTGTGCATATTAATGATGCTGCAGGAGATACAGAAGCTCTAGGGCACTTACTTGAATTCGATTCCGTCCAAGGACGTTGGCATCATGAAGTCACTGTTGAAGGCACATCATTAATGATTAATGGCCAACGTATTGCGACTTCAAAAGAGCGTGATATTAATGCCGTTAATTGGGGACAGTGTGATGTGGTCATAGAAGCAACGGGCGTTCATCGTAAAACCTCTTTGCTTAATCAATATTTACAGCAGGGTGTAAAACGTGTCGTTGTTAGCGCTCCGGTGAAAGAAGAAGGGATTGCCAATATTGTAGTTGGAGTCAATGACCATGTATTTGACCCAGAGCAACATCGAATTGTAACGGCGGCTTCTTGTACAACTAACTGTATTGCACCGGTAGTCAAGGTGATTAATGAAGCGCTGGGTATTGAACAATCACTGTTTACTACCATTCATGACTTAACCAATACACAGACTATTTTGGATGCTCCTCATAAAGACCTCCGTCGAGCTCGTGCATGTGGTATGAGTTTAATTCCAACCACCACTGGCAGTGCGAGTGCTATCGTGGAAATCTTTCCAGAACTGAAAGGTAAAATTAATGGCCATGCCGTACGAGTACCTTTGGCGAATGCTTCGCTGACTGACATCATTTTTGATGTAAAACGCGATACAACCGTTGAGGAAGTCAATGCTTTACTCAAAACAGCATCGCAAGGTGAGCTAAAGGGCATCTTGGGTTATGAAGAGCGTCCTTTAGTGTCTATCGATTACAAAGGTGACCAGCGTTCAACAGTCATTGATGCGCAATCTACCATGATGGTGGGCTCTCGGATGGTGAAAATATATGCTTGGTATGATAATGAAATGGGTTACGCAACTCGAACCGCAGAATTAGTTCTGAAAGTCGGTAAAGCATAAGGAGTACACAATGACACACCCTACATGGCAACTCGATCTCACAACCGGAAGCCTTATCTTGACTCCATGTCCTGGGACAAAAGATGCAGATTTATCAACCTCGCTACAGCAGCTGAAAAGCCAAGGAGCCGTGGCGGTTGTTACGGCTCTTGATGACCATGAGCTAGCAGAAAAACAAGTATCAGCATTGGGTGATATGGTTGGCCAATTAGGAATGAAATGGTTTCAAATTGAAATTGAAGACGATTGTGCTCCTGATCAGGTTTTTACAGCGAAGTGGCAACAAATCAATGATGAGTTGCATGGCGTGCTGAACCAAGGAGGAAAAGTGGTCTTGCATTGCATGGGAGGATCAGGCCGTACTGGTATTCTTGCTGCACACATACTTTTAGAAAAGGGTTGGGCGTTACCAAAAGTGATTGAAGAAATTCAAACTCTACGTCCCAATGCATTCCAAAAGCCAAGCCAGCTTGATTACATAAAGTGTATTGCAAAGCAAGCTGTACAGCTCTAATCGCATTTGGTACATGATGATCTAATTGGTTGTAAAGGTAGCAACTCGCTTAATCAACTAAAAGGCTATTTGAATCAAGTTATTGATTGTAATTGTCTTTATTTTTGTTTTTATATTAACAAGTACGTTCAGAAAGCATTTGGTTTTCCATGATCCAAATGCTTGTCAGGCTGTACGTAATGGGGTCATGATGGAAAAACTGAGCAAAAGCATTCGCCAATATATGTTAGTCACTTTTAATTACTGGAACTTTACTGTGACTGACGGTGCGTTAAGGATGTTAGTGGTGCTTTACTTTCATCAATTAGGATATTCAAGCCTCGCGGTTGCCTCCTTATTCATCTTTTATGAGCTTTTTGGTGTAGTAACGAATTTAATTGGCGGTTGGCTAGGTGCTCGGTTAGGGCTAAATAAAACCATGAATATTGGTTTGATTATGCAAGTCTGTGCTTTGCTCATGCTCGCGGTTCCTAGTACTTGGTTGACTGTCGCTTGGGTTATGGTCGCTCAGGCGGTGTCAGGGGTCGCAAAAGATCTTAATAAAATGAGCGCAAAAAGTGCGATTAAGACACTGGTGCCTAATGATCAGAGCCACACACTCTACAAATGGGTAGCGATACTCACTGGTTCAAAGAATGCTTTGAAAGGGGTTGGTTTTTTTATCGGTGGTTTGCTGCTGTCCGTATTTGGCTTCCAAGCTTCGATGCTGCTGATGGCGAGTGTGTTAAGTGCAGTATTTATCTTTAGCTTGATTTGGTTAGAGAAAGATATGGGCAAAGCGAAACATAAGCTGCCTTTTCGTCAAATATTTTCTAAGTCAGAACCCGTTAATATTCTTTCAGCGGCCCGAATGTTTTTATTTGGTGCACGAGATGTATGGTTTGTGGTTGCGTTACCGATTTATCTTGGTAATGTCTTTGGGTGGGAACATTTGCAAGTTGCTGGTTTTTTAGCGGCTTGGGTCATTGCATATGGTTTTGTTCAAGGCCTGGCACCACGAATTACCCGGCGGCTAAACGGCACGGTTCCGGATGGTCGTGCTGCGGTGATTTGGGCCGTTACGCTGATGTGTACCGTTGGTCTTATTGCCTACAGTGTTCAAGTTAACTGGCAGCCTCAATGGGTGATAACCATAGGCTTGATGGTATTTGGCGCCGTTTTCGCGATTAATTCCTCTTTGCATTCCTACCTTATTGTGGAGTATGCGAAAGCGGATGGTGTCTCACTGGATGTCGGTTTTTATTATATGGCCAATGCTATGGGGCGATTACTCGGAACGTTATTATCAGGTTGGGTATATCAACAATCCGGCTTGGCTGCATGTTTGTGGGTTTCTTTTATCTGTTTAATCATCACCGCGATTATTTCTCTTTATCTCCCCAGACATATTCCACAAGATCATCCCAAGTCTTGCTAATGTTGCTCATGGCTCTTCAGTCTATCTTGCGTGTCTAAAGCTTAGTCGCGATATTGACAGATTTTAGAGCCATGATATTCAAGCCCTTATGGGCAAAGAGGGCCTAACTCAGCAGGCTGAATAATCTGTAGTTCTCCTTGCAATGGACGATAAACGACCACGTGTAAAATCGCGCCATTTTTTAACTCGTATTCAATCGCGTAATTCGTACCGCTGACAATTTGCGTTCTTACATCCAAAATTTCACTGAACTCTGGCGTCATATTGGTTTCGTTAAGCACAAAATCCATCGCTTGTTGTGCTTCTGGAGAGAGGTCCTGCTTTGACCAGCCCCCTGCTAGATTCTTATCGCCGCAGATGGGATTGGGCTTGGTGAGATCTTTGGTCAAATGCGACTCTTCCCATTGTTGTGGTGTCTCCGCCATGGCTTCTTCTGCCGCGACTTCTATTTTTTGCTGGGCTTCGCTGGTGGCTTGAGTAGGTGTCTCTATCATGACATCTTGTTTCTTATCACAACCAACCAGCGCAACAATACAAACCAGTGAGGCTAACAAGTTTTTTTTCATTATGATCTCTCTTAATATCAGCGGCTCAATAGATTAAAGGTGTGAGTCTATAATCATGTTTAAAACAAAAATCTTAGGGCGTGAATCTCATTTATACAACTTTTTAGCGTAAATTGTTGGGTAAGATCGATAAGATAGGAATCAACCAACGTAGTTATCTCGTTAAATTTCGTTGTGGAATATTTCTCTATATGCAGAAAGATAAAGTGGAAAAGCTGGCTTTATGGTTTTCTGCACATCCCGTATAGGCAACCTTTACCTTGGGTATTGATTAGTATTTTGGGAGCCTTAGTGATGAGTTATTGGCTACCTCTCTCAGCTAAGATTCGGTGGCTGGTGCCTTAACGTTCTAAAGCGAAATGTAAAAACTTGTCTCCACGATAGGTGAGCAGTCCTTTATCTCCAGGTATGAGTGACTGGTAGTAGTGAATGCCGACCTGAAATTCACGTTTAGGACCCATCATCCCACGTTGCACATAAATCCAATATTGTTGATCTTCTTGGCCGGGCTGAGTTTCTGGCAAGACTATTGCTTGCTTATCTAATATGGTCACTTTAGCTTTTTTCTCTGGGGCATTGTTACCAAAGTAATGTTTGTTATAGAGCTGGAAGAAAATCCAAGTACCAGCTGCAATAAGGGTGAGTAAGGCCAGAATGAGTGAAATTGGCATAATAACCTCCCATGATTTGATTAACCTCATTTTACCGTATTCTATGAGTTGATAATGGGGTAAGGTGGCTTATTCGTGATCCAGTAAAAGTGTTGTTGGTATTATTCGATATGCTTCACACTTTGTGAGTTCTGAATTGTGAAACATAAAAGGCAGCTATTCAGAATAAGCCGAAAAGTGCTTAATTTATAGAAGAATGAAATGACAATAATAGTAATAGTAACCAAGGAGGGTTGCGATGTCAGATATTGAAAAAGTGGTTATGCGCACCCGTAGGCTTGAAAAGCTTCTACGTACCCAATATCACGCAGAAGGTAAGGGATTACATCAAATGGTTACTAGCTGTGAAGACCGCTTACCACATGATGTGATTTCAAAGCTCCGCTTTATTGCGACTGTGCGAAATAAAGTTGTGCATGAAGAAGACTACAAGTTGGATAATAGAAAAGACTTTTTGCATGCGTGCGATGTATGTGAAAAAGAACTGACACCTAGGAGTGCTCGTTTTATTTGGAGAACAGCAATTTTATTGATGATTGCTATTACGCTAGCTGCACTTGGATTCTATTACATGCATTGGGACTTGTTAATGAAGCATTTGTAGTAATAAATGACGGTGAAAGGCAAAAAAGGGACGCAAGTGCGTCCCTTTTTATAACAAATTGTTTAGTACATCATTGGCAGTGTCATTAAACCCATAACCACTGCAATCATAACCAGCCCTTGTTTTTGAGAAGATGAAATCATAACACTACCTCTAAAATTCTTGATGAACGTAATATAACCAATGTATCACTTTTTTGACTTTTTGGTCAACATTTAGTTGAAAGTATTTTAAATTCGATTTTTCTGTGGGTTTTTAAGCTTTATTACGATAAGAAACAGTGTTTTTTGAGGTGTTTGATAAATGATCTTGTTTGTTTTTTACACTATTTTTTATCTTATGTGTTTGTTTTTATTTTATTTTATTTTGTTTTTTTATTTTCTGCTTTTGGGTTTTGTTTTATTTTGTGGATTTTGGTAGTTATTCATTTCAAGTGCTCATAAGTGTCATTAAATATCATTTTTTTTAGATGAAGAGTTGAAATGTTAGTGATTTGTACTCCCTCCGATTAAATATCTAAGGACTTTTTGTAAGTATATATTGTCCCTCTTCTTTTTTTAGAGTGGTTATCTTTCGATAAGTCTATGTTTTTGATGTTTTTTTATTTTACTTTGATTGTGTCTGACTTACTTGTTATATGAATTTGGTTTTAAATTCTAGTAAGCGATATCTAAGTGGTTTTTTTTAATGTTTTAGGCCTCAGAATTAGGCAAATTACTATGAATTATATTGGTTGGAGTGAAAAGTTGTGTCAGGTTAGAGGTCAATGAATCAAGCTTATGATTCGCTATCTAGATCCAACTTTCGTTGATAATATCTTTACATCAAGGTTAGTCTACCTAGACTAGCGCGTGGATAAGTGAAGGGTATGATAAAATGTGGAGTTGGTTAGCGATCGGTTTGTCAGGGTTATATTCTGTTCTTGGGACCAAGCAAGCAAACTTTAGGCAAGCCCAGATCTTTAAGCTTTTAACATTAGCTTTGCTGTTGGTGCTTATTTTAACAGCAGGAAATTCAGCAGATCACACTGACTGGATCGCAGGTGGGTTGGTAACATTTATGCTTGCTGACATGCTACATTCATTGAAATCAGGCCGGTTCTTAAAAGCATTGTATTTTACTGGCTACTTACTTGCTCAGGTATGCTATAGCAAAGCCTTTTGGGTGCAGTTAAATGGTGAAGTGATTTGGTGGCTGTTAGCTTTACTATTATCTGCCAGTATCGTGGCTTTCTTCCTTTTATTACCCCGACTTGATGCGTTATTACTTCCTGTTGCTATTATGGGCGTTATGCTGGTTCAAATGGCTTGGGTCGCGGGAGAGGTGTGGCTGCAAATGCCCAGTTATTCTAGTGCGTTGGGTTTTGGTGGCACTTTAGTCATGATTGCTTCAGCTCTTGGCTATGCATTGTATGACTGTCGGAAAATGAATAAGACTATCAGTCTTTGGGTTAATGGCAGTTATTTGCTTTGTCATGCTCTTATTGTTGCATCCGGTGTTTCTTCATCGATTTAGCGAATGTCTGCCGTGTAAGAGGTAGGTTTACTGTCGTTCATTAGCCAAAAGCCGCTACTCAATTGAGTAGCGGCTGTTTATTTTTAGATCATATGTTTACGACGAATATCAAGTAAAGCGAAGATACCAAACACAAGGATGGAATATTTCTCCCAGGTACTCATCTTAATTTTATCGCCGAACGCACCGATGAAAATCGCCATTTGTAGTCCATGCATCATAAATAAGAAAGCAGTCATAATGTATAATGCGATGGCGGCTTTACCGGGGAAAGGGATAAAGATATTCAGGAGTAAAACAAACCAGACAAAGGCAATGGCTGCCTTGGCAAGTATCAATAATGCTTTCATTTAACTATCCTTTTAATGTCGTATGCTAATCAGATGAACGTTGATATAAGCGGAAACTGACCTGGCCCGCTGTTTTTTCTCTGTGTAAGTGCCAATTATTCGGCAACGTTGTAATATCCAGTTCTTTTTCTGTTTCGATGTAGATCATGGCATCAGCGGCTAGCCAGCCTTGCTTCTCTAGCAAATCGATCGTCTCATCGAGTAGCCCTTTACGAAATGGAGGATCGATGAAGACAACATTATATGGGGTCGCAGGCTGCTGTAAAAACTGAAGCGCATCGTTCTGAATGAGTTCAATATTGGTGGCTTTTAGAGTCGTAACATTTTTCTGTAGTTGTTGAAATGCTTGGGCGTTCAGTTCTACCATAGTGACATGCTCGGCTTGTCGAGAAGCGGATTCAAAGCCAAGGCTGCCGGCACCTGAAAATAAATCGAGGCATTTCGCCTGTGGTACGTCTTGGGCTAACCAATTAAAGAGTGTTTCCTTGACGCGATCCGTAGTGGGACGCAAACCTTCTGCGTCGTGGACAGGGAGTTTTCTGCCTCTCCATAGACCACTAATGATGCGTACAAAGCCGCTGGTGGGCTTTTTTTGTGATGAGTTTTGCTGGCGACGTTTTACCATAGATTTTTTGACCGCTAATAAAGTGATACTATACCCAATCACTCAGGCTGTAAGCTTGGGTATAGCCCAGAATATTGAAGATGGCAGAGTGTAACATTAATACGATGAGATTTATCTCTTAGTCACGTTTGGAAAACTTTGCTTATTGCTTTTCTGACAGAGCCATCTTGTTAGAAAAGAGTCATTAATAGACAAAAAGACAATCTAGGATAGCCCCTAATGACGGAAAAGAAAAAGCGCGGATTACTTTCGTGGCTAGGCTTTGGTGATGAAGAACCAAGCCAAAAATCAAAACAAGAAGAGTCTGCTTTACCAGAGAAGGCTGAACAAACAACGGCTGACGACAAGTCGCGAGAGGAAAACCAAGCCACAGCAGACAGCTCAGAGCCAGTTGCAGCGGTTGAGGTTGTTGAAACTGAACAAGTCAAGCCTATCGAGCAAGAAAATCTTTCTCCTCGAGTGCAAGAGCAAGAGAAACCGACCGAAAGCTTTTTTGCTCGTTTGAAGCGCAGCCTGAGCCGTACCAAAGCCAATATTGGTGCTGGCTTCTTTGGCCTGTTTAGCGGTAAAAAAATTGATGATGATTTATTTGAAGAACTGGAAGAGCAACTGCTGATTGCCGATGTCGGTATGGATACAACAGCGAAAATCATCAATAACCTGACAGAGAAAGCGTCACATCGTGATTTAAAAGATGGTGAAGCATTGTATGGTTTGTTGAAAGAAGAGATGGCAGACATTCTCGCTAAGGTAGAACAACCGCTTGAAATTGACACGAGCAAGACACCTTATGTGATTTTGATGGTCGGAGTTAACGGGGTAGGTAAGACCACGACCATCGGTAAACTTGCCAAACAATTCCAAAATCAAGGTAAAAAAGTCATGCTTGCTGCAGGGGATACTTTCCGAGCTGCTGCCGTTGAACAATTGCAAGTATGGGGAGAGCGTAATCAGGTTCCTGTTATTGCTCAGCATACTGGAGCGGATAGTGCGTCAGTGATCTATGACGCGATTGAAGCGGCTAAAGCGCGTGGTGTGGATGTTGTGATCGCCGATACCGCAGGGCGTTTGCAGAACAAAGCGAACTTGATGGAAGAGCTGCGTAAAATTGTGCGAGTCATGAAAAAAATTGACGACTCTGCGCCGCATGAAATTATGCTCACGCTTGATGCGGGTACGGGTCAAAATGCCATTAGCCAAGCCAAATTGTTTAGTGATGTTGCTCCGCTTACAGGAATTACCTTGACTAAACTTGATGGAACAGCAAAAGGTGGAGTGATCTTCGCGCTTGCCGATCAGTTTGAAATCCCACTGCGCTACATTGGTGTCGGTGAAGGGATCGAAGACTTGCGTCCATTTGAAACTCAAGAGTTCATTGATGCTCTTTTTAGCCGAGAAGAGTAGTTAAGAGTGAGAGGAATTCACTGTGATTCAATTCCAGCAAGTTAGCAAAGTTTATCGAGGTGGTAGACAAGCCTTACAGAAAGTTGACTTTCATCTTCGACGTGGAGAAATGGCATTTCTGGGAGGGCACTCCGGAGCCGGTAAAAGTACTTTGTTGAAACTGATATGTGCGATCGAACGCCCAAGCGATGGCAAAGTGCATTTTAATGGTCATGATATCACTCGCATTTCGCCTAAAGATATTCCCTTTTTGCGTCGTAATATTGGAATCGTTTTTCAAGATCACCGCCTACTTATGGATCGTAGTGTCTTTGATAATGTTGCTTTACCGATGCGTATTGAAGCTATTTCTGAAAATGAAATCAAACGTCGTGTATCGGCTGCTTTGGACAAAACCGATTTGCTTGATAAAGCTCGCTGCCTGCCAAGCCAGCTATCGGGTGGCGAACAACAACGAGTAGGTATCGCTCGTGCGGTTGTAAATAGACCAACATTATTAGTTGCCGATGAGCCTACAGGGAACTTAGACCCTGATTTATCTGGTCGTATTCTGCGTTTATTTGAAGAATTTAATCGTGCAGGGGTAACTATCCTTATCGCAACTCATGATATCGGCTTAGTCAACTCTCGCCCACAATATCGACATTTTGAGTTGAACCAAGGCTTTTTGAGTGAGGTTGAAGATTATGGAAAGTAACAAGCGAACCCATAAAAAAGGTAAGGGACGCGGTAAACTTCGAGTGAATACGGATGGTGTGCTTACCTCTCATATCAAGCAAGCAAAAATCTCTTTTCGTGCATTGTGGCATCGGCCTTTAGGTAATATCTTAACCTTAGCAGTGATCTCTATGGCTCTTGCCATGCCTGCTTGTGTGTATTTATTGGGAAAAAACCTTGCCAGCGCAGCAGAGAATGTTGCTTCTCCATCGAAGGTGAGTGCTTACTTACTAGAAGGTATGGCGGATGCAAGGGTGATGGTACTTAAGGACCAAATTGAGACCTGGCCACTCGTTAAAAAAGTCGAATATATTTCACCACAACAAGGTCTTTCGGATCTAAGCCAATATGCAGGTTTTGATCAAGCATTGAGTTTGTTAAATGGCTATGCTTTACCTGGTGTGTTGGTAATCGCTCCAAGCTCAGAAAAAAAACGTGATATCAAGTTATTGGCTGAAAAAATCTCAAAGCTTGAATATGTAACAGATGTCAGATTAGATGAAGATTGGCTGGTTCGCTTGGATGCGATAAAAAATTTAGCGAGTATTATCGTTATCACTCTAACTTTATTGATGTTGGGTGCGGTATTTTTGATCGTCGGTAATACCTTACGTTTTAATGTACTTGCCAATAAAGAAGAAATTCAAACGATGAAGTTGATCGGAGCAACAGACGGTTTTATTCTTCGTCCTTACTTATATACAGGTATGTGGTTCGGTGTGCTAGGAGCTTTCATTGCTTGGTTTGTCACTGCTGTTATCACCTTTGTTATGAATAACGCAGTTGCTGAATTGGCTACACTTTATGACAGCCAGTTTCGCCTAATTGGGTTAAACTGGGATGAATCTTTACTTCTGATGGTGATCGGAAGCTTGATTGGCTGTGCGGCGGCGAGAGTTTCTGCTCAACGTCACTTGAAAGAAATTGAACCAGTTTAGCTTGAAATGGTCCTACTATAGGTATTAATTAGCGTAAAATGTCACCTAGAGCTTGTTTAGGTGACGTGTTTGTGGATAATAGTTTGCCCTGTTTGAAATTTGTTCATGTTAGATTCAAGTAGGTTGAGTTACAGTACAAAACGATGCTCAAGATCAGAGATTGATGAGGAATGGAATGACAAAAGAAGCGTATCCGATGGCTCTAGTCACGCAAGATAGCCTTGATAGCTATATCCGGTCTGTTAATAGTTACCCAATGCTGACAGCAGATGAAGAGCGTGATTTGGCAGAAAGATTACACTACAACGGTGAAATTGACTCGGCGAAAGGGCTGATTTTATCTCACCTGAGGTTCGTCGTTCATGTTGCTCGAGGATACTCTGGTTACGGCTTACCGATGGCCGATCTCGTGCAAGAAGGCAATATTGGCCTAATGAAAGCAGTTAAGCGATTCAACCCTGAAGTAGGGGTGCGATTAGTGTCTTTTGCCGTGCATTGGATCAAAGCCGAAATTCACGAATATGTACTTCGTAATTGGCGAATCGTCAAAATTGCAACCACTAAAGCGCAACGTAAACTATTTTTTAACTTACGCAAATCTAAAAAGCGCTTAGGTTGGTTTAATAATGGTGAGGTTGAAACAGTTGCACAAGCACTGGGTGTTGAACCTGCAGAAGTTCGTGAAATGGAATCTCGTTTAGCTGCAGTTGATTCTGCATTTGACATGCCTATTGATGAAGCCGACAGCTCTAATGCTTATACAGCACCAACGATATACCTAGAAGATAAAGCATCTGATATTGCCGATAATATCGAGGCTGCGAACTGGGAAGAGCATACCAATAATCGTTTAGGTCACGCTCTGGCAAGTCTAGATCAACGCAGCCAGCATATTGTCCGCTCTCGTTGGCTAGATGATAATAAATCAACGTTACAAGATCTGGCGGATGAATATGGAGTTTCTGCTGAGCGTATTCGTCAGTTAGAGAAAAATGCAATGAAGAAGCTGAAATTGGCCGTTGGCGAACTTTAATTTCCTAATTCATCAATAATTAGACTCTTGAAGTTATAATTTGATTTACAAAAACTGAGATCATTTGATCTCAGTTTTTTTTGCCGATCGAAAAGATAGGTGTTCTCGATCTTTGGGCTAGATTGGCCTGTGTATAACTCTGTGAAGTAATTATTCATCAACTGTTCGAAAGCTATATGAAATAAGGCATAAAGGCTTGTTTTTTTTTGGGGATAGTTATTGATCTATACACAGATAGATCAAGATCATCACTATATATAGTAGATCAAATTAAGCCAATACACTTTATTAACGCAATCCACAGCCTTATCCACAGATGTTTATAATATGAACAGGTAATAATCTCTCGATCTTCTCTGTGTCTAAGTTTGGCTCTGGATAGGTTATAATGGCAGCAAAATTGAACAAAAACGAGAACGTAAATGGACAAGTTTCAACATATTGACGTACAGAGCGCTCAAGCTTTACTTGAGCAGAGCGAAGCGGTACTCGTAGATATTCGCGATCCTCAATCTTTTGCTGTTGCTCATGCAAAATCAGCCTTTCATCTGACCAATGACTCTTTGGTCTCTTTTATCAATGATATAGAGTTTGAGCAGTCTATTTTGGTGATGTGCTATCACGGTATTAGTAGCCAAGGGGCTGCTCAGTATCTGATCAACCAAGGCTTTGAACATGTATACAGCGTTGATGGCGGCTTTGAAGCTTGGCAGCGTGCTGAACTACCGATAGTGAGAAATTGATGAAGAGATTGGCTACATTTAACAACCCGAGAGTGGCACAGGCATTTGTTGACTATATGGCTGCGCATGATATTTCATTGCAAATGATGCCAGAAGGTGATGGGCAATTTGCCTTGTGGTTAGCCGATAGCCAGCATGAAGCAGAAGTGGAGGCTGAGCTAAAGCTTTTTTTAAGTAATCCATCGGCGAGCAAATACAGTGCAGCTTCATGGCAATTGGCCGAAAGTCGTAATCATCAATTTCATTACGCTAGTCCGAATTTGATAACGATGATCAAAGCGAAAGCGGGTCCGGTTACACTTTCTATCATGTTGTTATGTTGTGTCATCTACGGGTTGCAGTTGATGGGATTTGGCCAAGCACTCTTCACACAACTACATTTTCCTGCTTTGGAAGGTCAGAAATGGCAAGTTTGGCGTTGGGTAAGTCATGCAATATTACACTTTTCGATTACTCATATTATCTTTAACCTACTATGGTGGTGGCAGCTTGGAGGAGACATTGAGCGTCGGTTAGGATCTGGAAAGTTAGTGCAAATATTTTTGATCTCTGCTGCTTTATCTGGGATTGGACAGTTTTACGTGGAAGGGGCAAATTTTGGTGGTCTTTCGGGTGTGGTGTACGCGCTTTTAGGTTATTTATGGGTACTAGGGATACGCTTGCCGCATTTAGGACTTGCTTTGCCTAATGGTCTAATTGGTTTTATGTTAGTGTGGTTAGTTCTAGGATTTGTGATACCGTTTATGAGCCTTGCTAATACAGCGCACTTAGTTGGTTTGTTATCTGGTATTTTGGTTGCGTTGTTTGATTCAGGTAAATACAAGTATCAACCTAAATGATCTCCACTTTGTTATGGTTGCCTTCTAGCAAGTCAAAAAGACTGCCTTTGTATTGGCGGTCTTTTTATTAAGATTCATCTTGAATATCTTAATTAGGTAATAAAATAGAGGCTTATTACGCTTCAGAAAGAGATATTAATAGTCTTACTGATATAAATATTTAGTGAAGAGTAAATCAGCAATGACAGTTTTTCCAGTTTCCGATAGTAGAACCTCATTCAGTTTATGCACTAAGGTTTTTCGGAGATCTTCACGGCCTGATAAAGATTTTATGGTGTCTTCGCTTTGCGTTCCAAGTAACTCGATTACTGTATCTCTGACCAATGGTTGATGATGTTCAACAATAGTAAGATCTTGTTGACGAATGACCATAATGTCAATTCTAACTTGAACGTAACCAAGCTTTTTACCACTGGTGTGGAAATTGGTGGTTAAGTCTGGCTCTAGCGTAAAATAGGCTAATTGTGATTCGACGGGCTTGTCTGCTGCTAAACTCAGATTTGATGTAAACAGACTTAAGGCAAAAATGATGGTGCTCATATAACGTTTGTACATATTTCTAACTTTTCTTTCTCTGGATCGTGATATTCGAATGGCTTTAGTCTTGATACAATGGATGACTAAAACCAATAACGACATTTGTTATACCCAAGCTTCTTGGAGTCACTTGGTTATGTATTAATGAAATTATAAGTAACGACTTTATTGTATGCATAAAGCTCTTAATTGAATACTAGTATGAATAAGCGAATATCACCTTATCTTGTTTCCTTAGTGGAAGTAGAGTGGCAAAACCCTAATAGCTTTGAATACCCAAATGAACGTACTCGTCATTGGCTTGAAGAGCAAGGCTCGCTGTCGCGCCGTTTAAGCCAAACTTGTCAGGATTTTACAGTCTCACAGGTGCATAATCACATTGTTAAAGCTGAGTCACTATCGAGTGAGGAAAGCCAACTGTTGTCTGAACAAGATTGTCTATTGCGTGAAGTTATTTTGCGTGGAGATGAGATCGACTGGATCATTGGGCGGACACTAATTCCAAATTCAACTTTAATTGATCAGCAGTACGATTTTTCCCAGCAAGGAGAGGTGCCACTGGGAGTCACTGTGTTCAGTGCCGCTAATGTTGAACGTGATGCGTTGCAAGTGGGTTGGGCTTACCTTGGAACACAACGATTTTTAGCCCGTCGTTCAAGGCTTTGGATGAATCATAAACCCATGTTGGTGGCAGAGCTCTTTTTACCTTCTTCACCTATTTATATTGAGGATTCGGAGTAAATGTCGTTACAAAAAGCCAAAGCGTATTGGCTATTGATGCGTATGAACCGCCCAATTGGTTCATTGCTGTTACTTTGGCCAACAATTTGGTCGCTCATCATTGCTGCTCAAGGTCTACCAAGCTGGTATGTATTGGGGGTATTTGTATTAGGTGTATTTTTGATGCGCAGTGCAGGGTGTGTCATCAATGATTTTGCCGATCGTCATGTTGATGGTTATGTTAAACGTACTAAACTACGGCCATTACCGGCTGGTTTGGTCACAGGAAAGGAAGCAATTGGCTTATTTTCTGTACTCATTTTTTTGTCATTTCTATTAGTGCTAACTATGAATACATTAACGATTCAGTTGTCGTTTGTTGGGGTTGTTTTGGCATTTATTTATCCATTCATGAAACGCTATACTCACTTTCCTCAGTTGTTTCTTGGATTGGCTTTTAGTTGGTCAATTCCAATGGCTTGGGCGGCTCAAACGGGAAGCTTACCTTGGAATGTCTGGTTTTTATTTGCCATTAATGCACTGTGGACTATTGCTTATGACACACAATACGCGATGGTAGATCGTGATGATGATATTCATATCGGCATAAAATCGACGGCTATTTTTTTTGGTCGTCATGATAAACTGGCCATAGGAATATTACAGTTGATGACACTGGCAATGCTGGTATTAGTCGGTGTGTATTACCAGCTTGGACAAAGCTACTACTGGGCGATTTTAATCGTCGGTGCCTTATTTGCTTATCAGCAACACTTAATTCGTCATCGTGAGCGTGAGCAATGCTTCAGCGCTTTCCTCAATAATAACTACATTGGGATGGTGGTAGCGGTAGGGTTGTTGATTGCTTTTTGGTAATCAAAGCTGATTGAATATAACCTGAATTCAAAAAAGGCATCCAGAGTTGGATGCCTTCTTCGTTAAGAACGATGATCATGTTAGCTTTTATTGTCGTGCTGCCCCTGAAGTTGGTGGATACTTTCTTCAATAGTGAGCTTGACCTCAGGGTACAGTAACACTGATAGCAATTTAGCAAGTTGCTGTGTTTTATCCGTTGCACAGTTGCCTTCAGTATCTAAATACTCTTCTTCTTTTAATGTACTAAACATGGCGCTGAAAACACCTTTGTCAAAAAATTCTGGGGCATTGATGCTATGTAAACGGCCTAAGCGCTGTGCAATATCTTGGCTTTTTTGTTCCAGCTCTGATCTACCTAGTTCATGATTAGTTAGGAGTAAATTCATCGTAATTGAGTAACGTTGTAAAGTCTCACTTATGGTACGACCAAGAAGAACCAAAGGCTGGCAATTGGATTGATTGATCTCTACTTTTTCATCATCTATATATATCATTTTCTGTCTGGTCAACTCATCCAGTGTTTTTAATACCAAGTCGTTGAGCTCTTCTTCTTGGTAACTAAGGAAGAGTTCTTTTTTAAGGAAAGGATAAACTTGAGCAACACCGCGTTGAATTCTTTCTACGGTTAAATTACCTCGACGAATAACGATTTGGGCAATTAATGAAGGAAGGGCAAATAAGTGAATGATATTATTACGGTAATATGTCATCAAGATCGATTGGTTACGATCAAGAGATATGATATCGCCCATGCTGTCTGTCTCTAGGACAAACTTCTCTAATGAAATAGCGTGATTAACTAGTTGTTCAGCACTTTCTTTAGGAACAGTAAAAGTGCTTGAATAAGGGATATTCTTTAATACATCAAGGTAGCATTCAATTTGATGAATAAGAGAGTCACGTGAAAGTGCTCGTTGCCGAGAAGCAAGTAAAGCTGTAGCACAGAGAGTTAATGCGTTAGTCGCTGCAGCATCATTTATATGAGTCATCATTTTATTGGCTAGATCGTTCACCACAGAGGTCATCCACTGTGGTTTATTGCCGCCAATTGGGTCGATATCTTTAGTCCATTCTGGTGCGTGTTCATTCAAATATTGGTTGAGTTGAATCGGCTCCCCAAAGTTTACATAACCAAAGCCAAAATTACGCAGTTTACGTAGAGTACGGAGTACCAAACCCGCATTTTCCTTTTCTTTTCGTGAACCTCGCAATTCTTTCGCGTAAGTCCCCACTTCCATGACATGTTCGTAGCCAATATAAACGGGCACTAATGTTACTGGGCGGTTCAGGCCACGTAACATTGCTTGTATCGTCATCGCTAACATGCCAGTTTTGGCTTGCAGTAAACGTCCGGTACGTGAGCGTCCTCCCTCGCTGAAATATTCAACGGAGTAACCTTTCGTGAAAAGCTCTGCTAGATATTCACGGAAGATTGTTGAGTACAATTTATTGCCTTTAAAGCTACGGCGAATAAAGAAGGCACCACCACGACGGAATATTGGGCCAGCAGGAAAGAAGTTAAGGTTAATACCAGCTGCGATGTGTGGAGGTACCATTCCTTCATTATAAAGTACGTATGACAGCAGTAGGTAGTCCATGTGGCTACGGTGGCAAGGAACGTAGACAATTTCATGACCATCTTGCGCTAACCGACGTACGGTCGAGGCATTGTTGATGTGTATGCCTTGATAAAGTTTATTCCATAGCCAGCTCATAATACGGTCGCCATTTTTAACTAGACCATATGAGAAATCTGCTGCGATTTCATCCATGATATCATGTGCCATCCGATGTGCTTTTTCTAGTGAGATATCTTTGCTTCTTGCTTCATTCTCAATCGCTTGTTCAATTGCGGGTGATTGCATTAAACGGGCGAATAAAACCTGACGCTGTGGGAGATTTGGACCCGATGCGGCGAGTTTTTGGCGTGAAAAGTGGATACGTGCTACTCGAGCAAGTTTATGAGCAATCGCACTATCTGTACCGTGAGCGTCAGCCATATGACGTAATGAGACCACTGGGCTGAAACGCACTAAGCAGTCTCTACCAGCTGTCATCAAAGCTATGGCTTTTTGTGCACCATTCATGCTTTGTAAATAGGGCTTAACCTGCTCCTCTTTACCGGGCTTGCGTCCCCACAGTACAGATACAGGGATAACTTGAATATCTAACGTTTTCTCTTGCTTATGGAGCTCAAGAAGGTCGGTGAACAAGGCTATTGAAGAGCTAGGTATATTATGGTTGCTGCTTACGACCTTCGGAGTTGAGGAAATGAAGACGTAACGATTTAGCATCTTTCCACCGATCTCTAACCGACTCAGAGGATCTGGTAATCCCAAGTGCTTTGCTTGTTTTTGCAAAGTAAGCAAGTCAACATTTGATCGAAATGGTAAGGCGTAAACGATTGGCTTTGCCAAGTCAATGTTAAGATCATCAATTGGATTTGATGGGATAGTGGTGCCTTTTACCATCACAGATAGAGGTATTTTAAGTAATGAGCGTGAAAATGATTGTCCACAAGACATAGAGTTTACAGCCTCAATAGATATGCAAACGTACTTCCCCTTATTTCCAAATTTATAATCTTCTCTTCATTAGGTGAGAGAAACATTCGACTGGATGCATGATAAGGTTAAGCAATAAATTTTAAGTGTGGCAAGAATAACAGAAACTGGTCAAACCTTTTAATTTTATTGGTTAAAAAAACACCAAACTAAAGGGGGAAAGCCTAATTAATAGGAGTTGCATACTGTATTATTGAGTTTTTCTGATTACTTGATTTGTGACTAAACCACGAAAGAAGGGTAAATAAACTAAAAAACAACCAATTGGGTTTTCATTTATTCATTTACTGGATATACTCACAGTTGACTGTATAAAAAGACAGGTGACCTATGAAGCCGTTAACTCTGCGCCAGCAGCAAGTCTTCGATTTGATTAAATCCAAAATCGATGAAACTGGAATGCCTCCCACTCGTGCAGAAATTGCGCGTGATTTGGGTTTTCGCTCTGCGAATGCCGCAGAAGAGCACTTAAAAGCGCTTGCACGAAAACAAGCGATTGAAATTATTCCGGGAGCCTCCCGTGGGATCCGTATTTTATTAGATGTTGAGGCGGCTAATGAAAACCAGGGACTGCCTTTAATTGGGCGAGTTGCTGCGGGTGAACCTATTTTAGCTCAAGAACATGTAGAATCTCATTATCAGGTGGATCCTTCGATGTTCAAACCAAAGGCTGACTTTCTTTTGCGTGTCAATGGAGAAAGTATGAAAGACATTGGTATTTTAGATGGCGATTTACTGGCCGTACATAAAACACAAGATGTCACTGATGGCCAAGTAGTGGTTGCGAGAGTGGATGATGATGTAACCGTCAAGCGAATTGAAAGAAAAGGTGCAACCATTCTTTTACATGCCGAAAATGAAGAATTTGCTCCAATTCAAGTTGATCTGACTTCGCAGCATTTAACGATTGAAGGACTTGCCGTAGGCATTATTCGTAATACAGACTGGATGTAGACCTTGAAGTTGTCGTTCATAAAGTCCAGTTTTCAAACTGGGCTTTACGATAGAGATAAAGCCTCGTTGTAAACCTTTCACACAAATGATATTGATAGTTATTATCATTTGTGGCATGGTGAGTTTTTCTCTTCAGAGAAGGGCGTGCTATGTCGTTACACCAAGTTCCCAGCCATTTGCTTAAACCTTTACTGCTACGAAGCCGTGAAAGCTTGGTGGATAATGGATTAGTTTACGATCCAATTGCAGCTAAAGCGTGTTTTCATTGTGAAATGGCAGCAGATTGTCTTCATGGTGATGTCGAGCAAAAGCAGCTTTTACATGCGACATTAACCAAACTCTGTGATCAACGAGTTAATCAATTCCTACAGCAGAACCCCTATGGATTGATCATCAATGTTGGTGCTGGCTTAGATACACGTTTTTATCGTTTAGACAATGGTTGTTGCCATTGGATTGAGTTAGATATTTCCGAACACTTACTGTGGCGTCAGCGCTTGTTCCATCGCAACGAGCGATATGAACATTATTGTGGTAGCACACATGATATGAGTTGGTTGGAGCGTTTGCCTCACTCTGTCAATGTGCCTGTCTTGATTTTATGTGAAACTGCCTTACTTGATTGTACACAACCACAAGTGATTGAGTTTATCCAAGTGTTAAGCCGACACTTTACTTCCGCGGAATTATGTATGGTGTTAGCCGGGGATTTAACTGAAAGTAAATTAGGACAGAAGCTTGGCTCAGATCGCTATGCCCATGGGTTAGAGAGACCAACGAAGCAGCTATTGACGTGGTTCCCTTGGGTGCAATGGATACACGCTCTTTCTCCTATTGACTCATGCTGTCTTCGTTGGAAAATGTGGCAACGATGGCTAAAAAAAATCCCATTGCTCAAATACCGCTTAACCCCAGTGTTGGTTCACATTAAGTGGTAATTGGCGACCTTATAACCTAAGTGACTTCAAGGTGCTTGATTCAGTGCATCTTGAGGTTACTTGGGTATAAAGCCTCAGGTACACTAATTACCTTAATTAGAGAGGTGCCTGTGACAAATTCATTTTTTTCTCCTTTATCCAACCCTAAAGTTCATCGTCAAGTATTAGCCCTTGCGATTCCTATGGTGCTCTCCAATGTAACTGTTCCACTACTGGGATTAGTTGATGCTGCTGTTATTGGCCACCTTGAACATGCCTGGTATTTGGGTGGGGTGGCGCTTGGTAGCACCATGATAAGTGTGACGTTTTGGTTGCTTGGTTTTTTACGTATGTCGACCACTGGATTAGCGGCTCAGGCTTTTGGCAAGGATGATCGTCAACAACTGGCTTTGGTTTTTGTCCAAGGGGGAGTAATGGCGCTGTTGTTTGCGGTGCTGTTTCTGCTTGCCCATCATCCCATTGCAGAACTGATTTTTAGCTGGAGTCAGGCTAGTGCTGAAGTTAAATATTATGGCATGGAATACTTTTCGATAAGAGTATGGAGTGCTCCTGCTGCCCTAATTAATTTTGTTATCTTGGGCTGGTTGCTCGGAACACAGAATTCAACAGCGCCAATGTGGATGGTTATTCTGACTAATCTAATCAATATTGTCCTTGATGTGTTATTTGTGATTGGACTGGAATGGGGAGTTAAAGGGGCAGCTTTAGCCTCGGTTATTGCCGACTATTCTGGGTTAATCTTTGGGTTATTGTGTGTGTGTAAAACATGGCGACATAGACAACTCCCTTCACCATGGCAGCGGCTGCGTTATGCTCAACATCAAATTAGCCGCTTCATCAAACTCAACCGAGATATTTTCTTACGTTCACTGTGTTTGCAAGCCACATTTAGTTTTATGACTTTCCAAGGAGCCAGTTTTGGCGATGATATTGTGGCTGCCAATGCGGTGCTAATGGGCTTTTTAATGATCATTTCTTATGGTATGGATGGTTTTGCTTATGCGATAGAGGCCATGGTTGGCAAAGCGATTGGGGCTAAGGATAGTGAGCAATTGCGTGATTCTTTGGTCGGGACTTTTTTCTGGAGTGTGATCATCTGTGCTGGTTTAACGATAATTTTCGCTCTAGCTGGATCGCACTTGATCGCCATGATCACGTCGATTGAGGCGGTTCAGCGACAGGCATCGTTCTACCTTCCTTGGCTGGTGGCCATGCCATTGGTGGCAATGTGGTGTTTTCTGTTTGATGGTATTTTTGTTGGTGCCACTAAGGGCAAAGAGATGCGTAATAGTATGTTTTTAGCGACGTGTTGCTTCTTTGTTATTTTTTACTTATTTTCTCCTTGGCAAAATCATGCTCTATGGTTTGCCATGACGAGTTTTATGTTGATGCGTGGGGTAGGGTTAGGTGGGATTTTTTGCTATCAGTGGCGGAACGGTCAGTTTCTGCCAAGCCATCAAGCCTCTGAGTAGTCAGTGAGTCATAAAATAAAAACAGCAGATGAGTACCTGCTGTTTTTATTTGTAAAGAGAGTTTTAGAATAAGCGATTCAAACCATTCAAAGCTGCGACACGGTAAGCTTCAGCCATGGTTGGATAGTTAAACGTTGTTTTAACAAAATATTCAATCGTATTGGCTTCGCCTTTTTGTTCCATTATAGCCTGGCCAATGTGGATGATTTCTGATGCACGTTCACCGAAGCAGTGAATACCAAGGATTTCCTTGGTGTCTCGATGGAAGAGGATTTTCAAACTGCCGACATTTTTTCCAGCGATTTGAGCACGTGCGAGATGTTTAAAAGAAGAACGACCAACTTCATAAGGAATCTTTGCTGCCGTCAGTTCTTGTTCTGTTTTACCGACCGAGCTTATTTCAGGAATGGTATAGATTCCTGTTGGTATATCTTCAATTAAATGTCCATCTGCTTTTCCTTTGGTAATGGCTTGTACGACAAAACGCCCTTGATCATATGCAGCACTTGCTAGACTTGGATAGCCAATAACATCACCAACTGCATAGATATGTTCAACTGCCGTCTGATAGTTACTGTCAACCTTCAATTGGCCACGTGAATCGGATTCTAGGCCTACCGCAGATAAATTCAGTTTATCAGTGTTACCTGTTCTACCATTAGCATAAAGTAAACAGTCGGCTTTCATTTTTTTGCCAGATTTCAAATGAATAATGACACCATCTTCTGTCGCTTCTATTTTATCGTAGGTCTCGTCATTGCGAATGACTAAACCACTGTTCCAGAAGTGATAGGATAAGGCATCTGAAATTTCGTTATCCAAGAAAGACAGCAAGCGATCTCGAGTGTTAATCAAGTCTGTTTTGACACCAAGACCGCGAAAAATAGAGGCGTACTCACAACCAATGACGCCGGCACCGTAAATAATAATATGGCGAGGGTCATGCTCTAAACTAAGGATAGAATCACTATCGTAGATTCGTTCGTGTAAAAAGTCGACATCGTCCGGCTGGTAAGGGCGAGAGCCAGTAGCGATAACAAACTTATCGGCGGTGAAGATCTCTTCTGTACCATCACTTTGCATCACGGCGACGGAGTACTTATCAATAAAGCGGGCGGTACCAAAAAGTAGAGTGCACATGTTTCGATCGTAAAAGCCTTGACGTAGTCGTGTTTGCTTATCGATTACTGATTTGGCATGATCTAAGATGTCAGAGAAAGTTACGTGTAAGCTGCTGTCATTGTGACAAAAAAGCGGGTTGTTATTAAATTCAATAATGCGATTGACTGCATGGCGGAGGGCTTTAGAAGGGATAGTCCCCCAGTGGGTACAGCCTCCGCCTACACTGCTTTCTTTTTCGATGATGGCAACATTCAGCCCCGCTTTGGCTAATCCCATCGCTGCCCCTTCTCCACCTGGGCCACTCCCGATTACGATGACGTCATAGTGATGAGTTTGAGCCATAATGATTTTCCTTGTTATATTTACTCAACATTGCAATATCAGGATGTTAACTCATTTCTCAAATAGAGGACATGGTTAGCGATGAGAGAGTGGAAGTGATCACGCAGAATTGAGTAAAAGGTAATGAAGAGATGTTGAACATCAATTATTTGCACCGATATGATTGCAATTAATTACCCCTCGATAATAATGTGCTTGGTGTATATTGGTGGTAAGGTGACTTTCTTCTTTAAGATGATATACGTTATATTGAAACCTGTATACTCAATGGTAAACGAGCAAACTTAGAATGAAATCAATGGGAATTCGCGCGCAGCAAAAAGAAAAAACACGTCGCTCACTGATTGACGCAGCCTTTAATCAGCTCAGTGCAGACCGCAGCTTTTCCAATCTTAGTCTGCGTGAGGTTGCTCGTGAAGCTGGCATTGCACCAACCTCTTTTTACCGTCATTTCAAGGATATGAATGAGTTAGGTCTCACAATGGTTGACGAAGGTGGTTTATTACTACGCCAATTGATGCGTCAAGCGCGTCAACGCATTGTAAAAGAAGGTAGTGTAATTAGAACCTCTGTAGAAACTTTTATGGAATTCATTGAAAGTAGCCCGAATGTTTTTCGTTTATTACTGCGAGAACGTTCAGGTACTTCTGCTGAATTCCGTACTGCTGTTGCTCGAGAAATTCAGCATTTTGCGGCAGAATTAATGGAGTACTTAATGAGTACAGGGATGACTAAAGAAGAGGCTTTTACCCAAGCTGAAGCCTCCGTCACTCTGGTCTTTAGCTCTGGTGCAGAAGCATTAGATTTAGAACGGCGCGAGCGTGATGAGCTGGCGGAGAGATTGATCATGCAACTGCGAATGATAGCTAAAGGGGCTTATTGGTACAGAAAAGAACGTCAACTTAATCGATTAAAAGGCGGAATAGAATAATGTCGAATGGAAACAACTCTGAAAAGAAAACGCTAATTTTGGCGCTGGTTGCCGGTGTTTGTGGAGATGCTTTGTTATCATGGTTTACCATGAGTGAAGTCTCTTTCTCTATTTTCCCACTTATTGCTTTTGTACTTGCGGTGCAAGCTCTCTATCAAGAATACCTTAATCATTCTATTTCTGAAGAGTTGCCAATGGTTGCATTGGCTTGTTTCTTTGTTGGGGTCTTTGGTCATTCAGCCTTCTTGAAAGCTCAATACCCAGAAACAGGATCGAACTTCTTCTCTATATTAGTTGCGATGGCACTTTTACTTTGGATTGGCAAGAAGCTAGGGGTCATGGAGAAGAAAGCGTCTGTCGAATAAAAGCACAGTCTTTGCTGACATTAAATACAAAGCGAGCTACTTGAGCTCGCTTTTTTGACTTAATAGTCGAGTATTTTGAGGTTATGCTCAGCCCTTACGCTCAAGGAGCACACCGGCTTCCATATGGTGTGTGTAAGGGAATTGATCGAATAAGGCGAAACGAACCACGTGGTGTGTTTCACTTAAGATGTCTAGATTTTCTTTTAACGTCTCAGGATTACAAGAGATGTACATAATTCGTTCGTAATTTTGGACCATCTTGCAAGTATCGATATCCATTCCGGAGCGAGGCGGATCAACGAAAATAGTATTGCAATTGTAACTGTTAAGATCGACGCCTGCATCTTGTAAGCGGCGGAATTCGCGTTTTCCTTCAATGGCTTGGGTAAACTCTTCTGCAGATAAACGAAGGATCTGTACATTATTGATATTATTGGCCGCAATATTGTATTGCGCTGAGATAACCGATGGCTTGGCAAGCTCAGTGGCCAAGACGCGTTCAAAGTTTTGGGCCAATGCTAAAGAGAAGTTACCATTGCCACAGTAAAGTTCCAGTAAGTCGCCACTACTTTGTCGGGTACAATCTACCGCCCACTCCAGCATTTTTTCTGCTACTTTGCCATTTGGCTGAGTAAAGCTATTTTCAACCTGCTGATAAGTGTAGCTTTGGCCGTGAACATCGAGCTTTTCTATCACGTAATCACGATCCAAAACGATTTTCATTTTACGCGCTCGGCCAATGATATTGAGGTTATAACCTTGCTCATTGAGACGTTGCTTGAGCGCTTTCGCTTCATGGATCCATTCATCATCAAGTTGACGATGGTAAAGTAACGAGACCAATATTTCGCCGCTGAGTGTAGAAAGAAAATCGACTTGAAACAGTTTACGTCGCAGCGACTCATTGTCTTTCATGCTATCGATCAGTATTGGCATCAGCTCATTGATCAAAGTGCTTGCAGCAGGAAATTGGTCAACACGATACTTTTCACGAGTTTCTTGGTTGAACATAATGTAGTACAAGTCTTCACCGTCATGCCAGACTCGAAACTCAGCACGCATTCGGTAGTGCTGCTCTGGTGATTCAAATACTTCCAAGTTTGGCATGTTGTATTGAGCAAACATACCAGTGAGGCGTTCGACCTTCTCTGCCAGTTGTTCTTGGTAGCGTTGTGGATTGATATCAAGAGTCGCCATGATTTTACCTTTTATGGTGCATGTTCAGTTTAAGAGCGCAGATTTTATTCAATCTCAACAGTATGTCCAGTTTTGTCCACTGATTGAGATAAAGATAGTGTGTTCTGTGTCGTTTAATCATGAAATAACCTCCAATGTAGGTTGCTATACCGCACTCTTGTCTAGACAAAAAATCTAGAGCTGAATATTATTTGTCCTCAGTTGGTGCCAGCTAGCAATCTAGATGGCTGAAATGGGAATCTGGCGCAAATCCAGAACTGACGCGCAGCGGTAATAGAGAACGAACGTTCAAGCAGACACTGCATGATTTATGTGGGAAGTCGAGCAAGTAGGCGGTTAACTCCGTGCTCTTAAGTCCGAATACCAGCCAACAGCCGAGGTATTCAGGTGTTTTTCATAACATCGGCTCGGTATGAATTACGCGATTTGGGAAAAACTAATGCAAAAAAAATGGATAGTGAGTGCTTGTACCTCACTGCTTTTACCTACCTCTTATTCACAAGCTCAAACCAATATTGTTGACGATACAATGATCGTGACCGCAAACCGTTTTGACCAAGTTGATGGGGCTGTTCTGGCACAGACGGTCACGGTGAGCCAAGAAGATATCACGCGCATGCAAGCCAACAGTTTGTTGGATGTTTTTCGGACTCTCCCCAGTGTTGAAGTTGCTCAAAATGGTGGGCGCGGCCAAAAAGCGTCGATTTTTGTCCGTGGTGGTAGCTCATCGCAAGTTTTGATTCTGGTTGATGGTATCCGCATGCCAAGCAGTTTGATGGGAAGTGTCGATTTCAGTCAATTCCCCCTTAATGTAGTAGAGAGGGTTGATTATATTCGTGGAGCGCGTGCATCTATTTATGGGTCTGAGGCCATTTCTGGCGTGATTAATATTATTACTCGTGCAGAACTAGAAACGGATAAGAACACTCTTTCTGTTGGGTATGGTGCAAACAATCACAAAACAGGTTCGTTTATCATTTCTCAACCGACGGGGGAAGGGCAGCATCTTAAAGGTGTATTGGGTTATGAGAAAGTCGATGGCTTTAATGCTCACCCTATTCATGGTTTGAATGATGGCGATGAGCACGGTTTTGAATCTTTTAACCTGAAGTTAGGTTACCAGCAACGTCTGCGCGATAATATGACTGGGTATATCGGCCTTACCGCCTATGACAATGAGTTTGAATACGATAATAGCTATACTGAACGACACAAGAAAGTCGGTAAAGTTGAGTATGTCGGTGCGGAGCTTTCGTTGGAGCAACATATCAACGCGTATTCATCCGAATTGAAACTTGCTTACGGTCAACAAGATAATTACGATTATACTGCAGGAGCACAATCCTCGACCGGTGACCATGTGACCATTGAACAACTTAATGGCATTTGGCTTAACTCTTACCGTATCAATGAATCTTTAAGTATTGGCGGAGGGCTGGACTCACGATTAGAAAAGTTGGCCAAAGGGTACCTTGCCCCAACGGAGTGGGGACCTGAAAAGAATTACGCGCCAGATAAGAACCCGAGAGTGAATATCGGGGTAAGTGCCATTGCACAATACCGTTTGGATGAATTGACGTTAGAAGCCAGTGTGCGAAATGACGATAACAATCAGTTTGGAAATAATACCACTTGGCAAGCTGCGATGGGTTGGCAAATTTCTGAAGATTACGAACTGACCTTCAGTCGCGGCAGTGCTTTTAGAGCTCCTAGCTTTCTTGATTTATATTATCCAGGCAGTGAAATGCCGACCTTAAAACCTGAAACCTCTCGTAATACGGAGCTTTCGTTCAGTGCTCGCCAAGCTTTGGTCGATTGGACGGTAACGGCTTACCGTAATCAGATTATAAATATGCTGATATATGGAGGAGCGACAATGCAAAATGTCGGTCAAGCACAAGTAAAAGGGATCGAGTTAGAACTCAACTTTGATACGGACATTATCTCTCACCAAATATCATTAGACTTTAAAGATCCGATCGATAAGTCACATGGAAAAAATGAACCTCTAGCTTATCGCTCTAAACGTGGAGCGAAATGGGCGGCTTATGCGACCTTTGACCAATGGACTCTTGGTACGCAATATTTATATCAAGGCGAACGTTTTTCTGGCTCCACTCGTTTAGCTGGTTACAGCTTGTGGAACTTCACGGCGTCTTATGCGCTGACCTCACGTTGGAATGCTAACCTAAAATTGAGTAATGCCTTTGATAAGGATTATGAGATGTATGATGGCTATGCCACGCCAGGTCGAGAAGTCTATATATCAACCGATTATCGATTTTGAGTCAGTATAGACCTATAAAATAAGCATAATTATAAAGCAGGGTCATATTGGCGACATTGAGGCAAAATATTGCCAAAATAAAACTAACCAGTATGATCACTGCGTTTTTATCTATTGAGTAAGGCATGTGCAAATAGTAAGACCCCCCAAAGTACTCATCTTCGACTCTGGCGTCGGTGGGTTGTCAGTATTTAGTGAAATACATCAGCTTTTACCGCATCTGGACTACTTGTATCTATTTGATAATGAAGCTTACCCATACGGTGAGTTGACTCAAGATGTTGTGATTTCACGTGTAAACCACCTAGTGACGAACTTGGTCGAAAGTCATCATATCGATATTGTGGTGATTGCATGTAATACCGCAAGCACCATTGTCTTACCATCTTTAAGGGAAAAATTAACGATTCCTGTTGTGGGAGTAGTGCCTGCTATCAAGCCCGCTTCGTTATTGGCCAATAAAGGGATAGGTTTGATTGCTACGCCAGCGACAGTCACTCGCCAGTATACTCATGAACTCATTCGTGACTTTGCTCAAGGTAAGCCTATTGAATTATTAGGCTCCACACGTTTGGTTGATATAGCAGAAGAGAAACTACGTGGTAAAGATGTTGTTCTGAGTGAGCTTGAAGAGATCCTAGCACCTCTGCAGGATAAAATAGATGTTGCAGTGTTGGGATGTACACACTTCCCATTATTGAAAGAAGAAATTACATGTGCAATGGGAGAGAAAGTCATGCTGATTGATTCTGGCCTAGCGATAGCAAAACGAATCAAGGCATTACTTGTAGAAGAGTCTTACCACCTCAACGCACCAGAAGGCAGTAAACAAATATACTCCAGTGCACCTCCTTGGCAAGAAGATGCACTGAATAATTGCTTAGCTAATTTAGGCTTTAGTCCAGTTCTACTCTACCCGAATCAGGGTGTTTAGGGTCATTAGCTATACGTACCTTTAGCTTTCTTTCCATAAATTCATGTTCATTAAGTTGAGTTATGGCTGTAGGAGCGTGATCGGCTGCCATAACGACAAAACCAAATCCTCGTCTTTTACCAGTACGTTTATCTTTCATTAGTCTGACAGTAAAAACTTGACCATATTCAGCAAATAGAGAACGTACATCTGACTCATTTGCTTTATATGGGAGGTTACCAACATACAAGGTTTTAGTTGAAGGATCGGAATCCGAAGATTGAACAACAGGTGTTTTGCTTGAAATAGTAAAGATGAAAAGGGTAGCGACAACACCAAATACAAAGCTGATTACAGGTGATACGGAAAAGTAAGAGAAAACTAATCCACCAAGGATCACCAAGATAGCACACAAGAATAGGTTTTTTTTAGATGTCATTTTAGTTACTACATAAATAGAGAATAAGAGTTTGTCTGACTATTAACAAAATAGACATATAAATATTACGTCTATGCCTGATGTTTTTCCAACCAATTGCTGTGATATGTCTCAAATGTGATGAAGAAATGTGCACTAAAGGCTTTGTTGTGCAAAATTTAGACGTTTGATATTTTTTTTCTAAAAAAGAGTTGCACCTCATAAGAAATTACCTATACTCCACGTCCACCGAAAGGAAGTGAGACGGAAGTCACGCAGAAAATCGGAATGAGAAAAAGAATTAAAAAATACTTGACTCTCAAATTGGAAAGCGTATTATACGCACCCCTAACGACATGAAGCTAAAGCGAAAAGTCAGTTAGAAAGCTCTTTAACAATATAGA
>NZ_BJXJ01000033.1 GCF_007990935.1 Vibrio sagamiensis NBRC 104589 | reverse complement strand
TTTTCCGTGTTGCGGCTTCCGATGTCTCGGAAAACCAAGTAGTTCTCTCAAAGTTACTTTTATTAACGGCGCAGATAAAAAAAGCTTTAGCAAAAAATCTAAAATTTCTTTCACTTACTTTTACCCGCGGAGAAATCGAGTAAAGTACATGTTCTATTTGTAAACAGCCGACGATAAGCACTGACTCGAGGTTAAATTGATCGCATTCTTATGGCCAATCACATGACATAAATGATAGTGATAACGCAGCTTTACCAAAATCAATATAGCTACCTGATATTATAAAGGTTAATGGAATTTAACTTACCTATGAACTTGTCTGGGAGAGTAAAAATAATCAGCAAAAAGTCACCTCAGATGCTCTGTGCTATGAGGTGACCTTAGCCTTCAATCGCAACAACGACTCGTAGATAGAATCGTTTGATATTCAGCGCGGCTTAAAGAAATGTTCCTTGCCTAAGCAGATCTTGGCCTTTTTCTCCGATAACTAACATTCGATGGGCTTCAGACCGCCATGGCCATTCCAGTTTTTTCTGTTGAGCTTCAAGCACTTCGTAACTGATAGCATGTCGGCGCTTGTTGTTATTCTCGTAAATGCGGCTTAGTTTTTGTTGAAAAGCCACAATGGTCACCAAGGCATTGTAGTTATCACCCAAATCACACAAGACGCTCCTGAAATCCTTTCTGATATTGGTGGCGTCCCACACAACATTTCGCTTTGCAGCTAAGGCTCTTTTTAAACGCAATTTAGCCAGTTGTAGGACTTGCCCTCGTTTTTTTTGGCACTCACGTTTACCATTTAACTCTGCTCTTATTTGATCAAGAGAAATCACTTCAAAGCCTTTTAGATTGTTAGCAATCCAAGAGGTTTTGCCACTGCCACTCAAGCCACACATCACATAAAAATGGCTGTAATGTTGGCAGGATATCTCCACAAATACGCCATCCTTTTGGGATCAAATAACCGCTCTCTGCTTGCAATGCTTTTACCCAAGCTCTTGAAACATGAAAACGACTATCAATGGATCTCGCATGAATATAGTCATGATAAAATGTGGTATTTTCACCATCCATTTTTTCTGTCACGACAATCTGCTTACCAATAAAGTTTTGCAGATGACTTTGGTGTATATCATCAGGCGTCGCACCTGGCGACCAAGGTAAATGAGGGGTACGAGGATATTTTATTCTCATTATATTTCTCCATGGGATTGATACCCAAGTCATTTCAAAATGCTTGGGTATATAGCCAAAAAGGGATAATTATCTTTTTTGGTGAAATAGGCACAGTTCATTCCTCTTATATCATGAGGCTTCTATTGACTGTGCCGAGATGGAATTACATAACGAGATCCTCTATACCCTAATATTTATTTTTCTCATGCCAGTACTCAAAAAGTATCGGCAGCAACAAATTTATCGCCTTTAAATGTTCTTACTGGATTACCTCTTTCAAGCTCCCAGTGTTGTTGCCAACGAGCTTTGTCTTGAGAGGTCGCTTTTTCTTGCTCAAGCATGTCTAGTTTTTGAAAGAGTAACGCTTTCGCCAGCCGTTTATTAGCATGCTGACTTCGCTCACTCTCGACACGTACTGACATTCCCGTTTCATTATGCATTGCCCTAACCGCAGAGTTGGTCGTATTAACATGCTGCCCCCCAGCGCCTGATGCGCGGCAAGTTTGATAGGTCACACCCGCCCCAAACTTGGCTTCATTAAGCTCAAACATCCGCCCACCAAAAAACCAGTTTTTACGCTTATGCTTCGGTCTAAAGTGGCTTTGACAGACCCATAACATCGCACCTTGCCACGATGAAGCGAGCAATTTGGCTCTCCCTTTATGGCTTGATTCAAGCTTCAATAATAAAGACTTAAAACACCCTTTTTTTTCTGCTGGGATAGTCTCTACGATGGTTAATTCAATCGCTTGTTGCTGGCACTGTTTTTCAATGTGTTTTAATGCTAAACCAACCGCTTTACAGCATTCGAGAGGACCTTGCCCTGATGATAATTGCAGTAATATCATGATGAACAATCCCCATTGGTTTTGAAGGTTAATACCGGACGTAATTTAGCAACGACCGTGATCAAGCCCGCCATAACCATATCGTTGATCACTGTTTGACATTTTTTATAAGCTTGAGGCGCTTCATCGTAAAGCAGTTCCTTATTGCCACATACCACTCGACTCCCCAAAGCGGTGCGGTAAAGATCCTCGCGTTTATATTTGTGGCCTAGCCTGCCATGGCACTCACCACGTTTCCATTTTCTGCCCGCTCCATGTGGCAATGAATAGAGACTCGTCTGCATCGCTTGGTCGGAATCACTCATTGGCTTAACTAAATAACTGTAGTCACCACGTGATCCCGGAATAACAACATATCCTTTATCACTCGGTGTGGCTCCTTTTCTATGTAACCAACCCGATTCATTATTGATTGTTTTCGGTGACACTAGATTGTGGTTAATATCTAACACACACTGGCCATCAGTCCGAACTGCCTCAAGAAACCTTAGGGCAATGAGCTCGCGATTAAGCTCGGCCCAACGCACAGCCTCATCATGCTGTTCCATATAATGAGCAAAGTCGGAATGAGGGTGGTCAGCCGAACTGATTTCAATCCCGTTGTGATTATGTGAGTTAATATGCTCGGTCAGAATTGATTGTCCCAAGCCTCTTGAGCCGGAGTGAACCAATAACAATAACTGCTTTGTATTTAAGCCCAGTTCGTTTAGCGCCTCAGGGTGATAGACATCCTCAATAGCCTGAAACTCTGCAAAATGATTACCGCCCCCAATAGTACCTAAAGCATGGTCATAAGCTTGAGTTGTGATGTTTTTTTCTGCTTTTCTCGCTTGAACAATATCATTCCAGCTGTCATTGAGTGGCTGCTCGATATGCTCAAACTTCTTGACCATTTTATCCAAATTCACTTTGGTGGTTTTTATCGATGTTTGCCAGAGCGACATCCCACAACCAATATCATTGCCGACTAGTGCCGGATAAATGGTCTTGGTCGTAAAAAACGCCGCCCCAATGGGATAACCTCTTCCCGGGTGCAAGTCTGGCATGCCTGCCACTCGCCTCATCCCTGTTAATTCTGATGTTTTTATAAGTTGCTGAACCGCTAAGCCTTCGATCCACGTATCTTTAGAAGCGATCAAATTGACGTTGTCAGCAATTGTTTGGACGGATTTGCCCATAATACCAATTCCTTAAAATAGGATTTAAAACGTAAAACGTATTGGCAGGTCAATCGACCGGGCGTAGCTTTACTAGAAAGCCAAAACCTTGAAATAGATTAGATAGCTTTGTGCTACTTATCGGGTAAGACCTGCAAAGGATAAGAATGTAATTGTCATGATTTTTACTCCTTTTCGGTTAGTTGATATTGATGAGTAGAATATAGTAATCAAGCAGACTATATAAATCAATAGATTATTTATCTATATACCATTTTGAGTTTAGGTGGTTATTTCACGTATTTGATCTTTTCTAAGAACTTAATATTTATTAAATAGATAGAATAAAGACACTATTAATTTCCTTGTGAAATGGAATGACTTGTGACTATACTTTAACCATATAACCATGAAATAAAAAAGGTTTTTAGAAAGCAAATTCAATATTTCAAGTGTAATTATAAAAGTAATATCACTTATTTCACTCATTTAAATTAGAAATGACAAAATATGAAAATTGTAAAAGTAATATCAATATTTATTTACTTATTTATTATTAGTAAGTCATTATTTGCAAACCCTCCTCAGATAAATAACTCCCACAAACACCTATTTAAAGCAGATAAAATATTGTCAAAAAAAGCTTCACAACGCTTTAACATGATATTAAATAATGTTGAACGTTCCAATCTTAATAACATTGCCAATAACTACATTCAAAGCACATCAATACTCGACACTTCACACTCTGACTACGATCATTATAGAGCTCAAGAAGCTGCCATAAAGCAAGAAATTGGGGAGGCCATTCTATACTACTTACAACATCAAAAAGTACTCAACCCTCGTTTTATTCCGACGCTCACCAAAATTGAATCTTGGTGCTCGTTACAACAAAACAACCATTGCACCACTCCACTTAATATTCACAATTCCACCACCCAACTCGATAGTGAAAAAGGCCCTTCTAATGGTTTTTCGCTCATTGTTGGTAAGCCGAACCAATCCACGACAATACAGACAGTACTCGCTACAATACCGGGGCAAAGCTACACACTTAGCTTCAATTTCTCAGGTAATTTTATCAATTATAATGAGATGAATTATTCTTACCAACCCGTTAGCCTTCAAGTTGAAATAGCAGACGAGAAAATCTCCCTTTTCAAGCAACATCCTCTGATTACAGAAGAATTTTGGATAAATGGTCGACGAGGAACCGTAGACAGACCCTTTCACAACACAACTGATGGAAGAAGTTGGGAAAAAGTAGAGGTCCAGTTTATTGCTAACAGCCACCAAACAACATTGTCTTTTCTCAATAACGCTTATACTTCTCAAGGCATCCAAACTTCCCCAGCCATCCTGTCCAATGTCATGGTTTATGATGATATAACCGCAGATAAAGATCTTAACCATCGATATTTAGCGACCATAGCTTCAACTGGGGCCGTCTTATCTGGTCTTGGGGCCACCACAGTTTATCTAGCTAAAAAAGGCATGATTGGCAATCCATTCCAAGTCCTAGGCTTCAGCTCAACAACCATTGGACCAAAAACTGCAACAGAGTCGTTCACCTCCGCGTTTAATGACCTACACAGCATCATGAAAACCGGCGGAGCCCAACAAGCTATTCATGAGTATCTCGCGATACCGACAGAGGAGTACGCACAAGCCTATTACCACCAAGAAGTCTCCACGACTGAACTTGATATCATGTCTGAGATAGGCTTCCTTGAAGCTGGCACCGGACTGCCCGCAAACCAAGCCTCGATAGAAACAGGAGGCACGACGCTTGTTAAAACCATCAATCAAAGTGCTGATGTTGCAGAAAAAACGGTCATTAAGTTTGACAGCCAGACTGCCGCTGCAAATTTTGCCAAGCAGTTGGACTCTTATTTACTGAGAGAAGTGGATGCCATTCCTGGAATACATGAAAAAATCGGTAGCATCAGTGTCAATATTGGCGCTGAAGGTTCAACCGCTGAAGTCGCAGGGCACGAGTCCGTTGAGATTCTCCATAGTGCCGCCGAGATCGAATTTGGCAACGCGGGAAAAATGGGCATCAGTGAGTTCATTACAAAGTTTGTTATTGAACGTGGTTTTAGTGCCTCCGTGGTCGATAGCCTTCCGTTTATTTACAACACGACGAGCTTAGCCGGTATCGGTTGGAATTCTCATATTGGCGATGTGAATGAAGTGGCATCTGAATCTATCAGTAGCGCTTACGAGGCAGGAATGAGTGCTTCTGAGTTTGGCGCAGCAGCACTAGAGGGTTTAGAGATCACTGGCATTATCTTACTTTAAATTGGCATAAAGACGTCAACATCATGCCCTTCTAAGAAGCTTCATGCTTATTGTTAGCAAAGAAGTACTTTTCCTGAAGGGCAGCTATCTGTTTTGTTATACCTTATAAGTCTTTAATAAATAACTTCTTACCCAAATCACTGCTTTCCATCGCAAGATTGATCAATTTAATATTCAGTAACGCCTCTTCAGCTGTAACTGGGCAATCTGACCCCGTATGAATGGCTGAAGCTACCTGACAAAAGTACTCCTGATAGCAACCTCTTTCTGTTTTAATCGGCTGGCAATGGTTGACATCGTAAAAATGGCCATATTGAGAAGGCTCTTCTTCTGACCAATCACCCGTTGATGGAATCGCACCGGCAATGAGACGCTCTTCTTGAGGATCAAGACCATATTTTATATAACTGCCGGCAGTACCATTAATCGTCAAACGTTTGTTTGGGCCCGCACTGAGCATGTCACCATGTAAAACGGCGAGATGATCTGGATAATGTAAAATCAAATGGAAATAATCAACATTATTAGACCCTTGGCGCATGATTTTGCAATCCGCACTAATGGCTTCTGGTAGCCCAAACAAGGTTATGGCTTGATCAAGAAGATGAGAGCCCAAATCAAATAAAAGACCGCCCCCATCTTCGGCTTGTTCCTTCCAACGCTGGCGAACCTCAGGGCGGAAGCGATCAAAATGAGATTCGAAATACTTTAGCTTACCTAAGCGTTGTTCATTAAGCATTTTCTGAACCGTCAAGAAGTCACCATCCCATCGTCGATTATGGTAAACACTTAACAGCAGCCCTTGTTCCTTGGCTAAGGCTATAAGCTCTTCACCCTCATCGATTTTTGTAACAAAAGGTTTCTCGATGATCACATGCTTTCCATTCTCCAATGCCAATTTAGCCAGCTTGAAATGAACATCATTTGGCGCAGTAATTATCACCAATTCAGCATCTGACTGAGTGACTAAATCATCAGCTTGCTCAAAATGTCTTATGTCAGGCCAGTCATCTTTAACCTCTTGTTTGCTCGTACTTATTGCCACAAGCTCAAATTCATTCAAATGAGTAACAAAAGGAATATGAAAGGTTTTTGCTGAGAATCCATAGCCAATGACGGCAGTCTTAATCGGTGAAGTGGTCATGTTTGTCTTTCCAAGCTGAGCGGATGATTGTCAAACGGTTGGCTTAAGAGCGAGCCGGCTCAAAGCGGCTTAAGCCATCGATATCAGCCATGATGCACGAACACTGATGAGCCTTCAATCGAGATGATCAGAAACATACATTGACCAATCGAGTAAAAATAAAGCTTTCTTTTATCAAAAGATGCGGTATAGTAAATTCTGCTCTGACAAAGAGTGATTTAAAGATAAAAATATTAAAGTCAGTTTTCCAGCGTCATCCCTAGCCAGTTTCTCTCTGTAATCTCCCTTAATTCTCTATCCTAAAGTTATACCTATGTTCAGTGCACCTTAATTTTAATTACAACTAGGGGGGCTAAATATGTCCAATAAAACATCAAATAAGATTGATTTATCGAGTAAAAAATCAAATCATGATCAAAACACATTGGTTAATCAAAAGACATTAATCAATCACTTACTGCAAAGAATATCGAATGGCCAAAGTGGTGTCGTTCTCGAGGAGTTATTATGAAAAATAACGGTCGAAAGAAAATTTGGTTTACATTGAAAAATCAAAAGAATCCATCACATAAACAGACTCATACCGCTCGATATTAATATCGGTGACAGAAATATCCGCTATATTACTTTTTCGCTATATTACTTTTCGCCATATTAATTTACGTTATATAACTCTTACGTTATATGACTTTGGCTAGAGTCACTCAACGCTATTTTTTCTATACGTTTCGCTATTTCTATGATCAGGTTGCGATAAACAGTAGGGGAAAATGTGTTAGATGGAACATACTGTACTTCAGAAACATAAAAACCTGATTGACGATTTGCATTGATATATTTAATTCCCTCCGTCACTTGTCTATGCACTTCGTCTAACGTTATGTTTATAGGTGGTTCTTCACTTAATGCCGTTACTGCCACCTTACCCACATTTTCACTCGCTAACTTAATGCATAATAAGTTATAAGTAGGCCCTGTTATTCTTGCTAAGCTGTATATTCCATCTCTGTAATGAAATATCATTTATTTTTTCCTCATCCTACATTCAATTCCATACCACAGCATCACGCAATTTAATCGAGAGCTAGGCTGAGAAATCATGGTCTGCATCCTTCAAAGCATTTGCCAGTACTCTCATCAGAAAATGCTTATGATCTACTGTAAATTCAGGGCATGTTTTTACCGAAAAAAACAGTTCTTCGAGTACAAAGCCAAGCTGTTCTGAATCATTGGGATCAAATTGATTTAAATATTCGCCGAGCGTCTCTTCCTGATCATAAATTTAAAATACACCAATAAAGTACGATGGAGTCGGATTAAAGTCTAAATCAGTTTTCGGATATTTTAGGTTCATTTATTACTCTGTATAAGGGACTTTTATAACTCGAACTCATATACTATCAATAGGTTACTCTCTCCTGAAAGGGAGTTGTGCAAAAATGAGATAGAAACCATCTGTGGCACTCGTGGTTTCGGTGGTTTGGGAGCAGCTATAAAAAAGTCACCGTGAGCCGTGGCTATTGGGAGTCGAGCATCAGTTTTACGTTTGTATGGGGTTACCTATGTTAAGGGCTCGAGTTATTAACCCGAGCCTTTGACTTGTAGATCGTTAATACTGAAAAATAGGTAAGAAAAAGCCCCTTTTCCTTTGAGAGAACTGGGGCTAGGTTGGACGCCAGAGCCAATGTGAGATCAAGAGAAATGAACACATATCCGGCATACCGGGTGCAACGTTACATTAAAAAATGCTCGGCAGGTGAGAGATGAGAGAGCCTGACATCTTTATTATATGTAATGTTGCTTTGCCAAAAACCAATACTCGCACTCACGTCTGAATGCATTGAGTATCAGCTTCGTCACTACTGCAATAATTGCATTGCAGAGTTCGGCAACTGTTTTGCTTGAGCAAGAATCGAAGTCCCTGCCTGTTGCAAAATTTGAGATTTGGTCATCTGCGTTGTTTCCTTCGCAAAGTCCGTATCTTTAATTCGACTGTTTGATGCATCTACGTTTTCTTGGATGTTAGCCAAGTTGTTGATGCTATGATTTAAACGGTTTTGCTTCGCGCCTAAATCCGCCCGCTGTGAATCCACATATTGTAAAGCAGAATCTAGGATAGAAATCGCATTCTGAGAGCCTTGTACTGTCGTCATATCAATGTCTTGAACTACCGTTGGCGTACCAGGGCCAGCTAAATCTAGCTCGGTTGCAAGACTACCAGATACTGACATTGCCCCTTGAACATTAGGGTGTGCGACAAAGATCTGTAACTTACCGTCTTCACTCACAGAAGCATTAATAAGATCGGATTGACCATTGATGTAAGTCGCCAGCTCTTCAATATCATCACCCGCTTTAGCTGAAATGCTAATATCAAGATCGATAGGGTTACCACTTGCATCTTGATCCATGCCTGGCAGCGTAATTTTAAGATCTGTACTGGCAGATGGTACTTGCCAGTTGATGTCTTTGCTGTTGTTGGCCGTCAGTGTTGTGCCACCCATGCGTTCTTCATCAGCACGGATACTGGTCAAGGCCATGATCATCGCTTCACCAGAGCTTGCACCTATTTGGAAAGCCGCATCACCAAATGAACCGTTAAGAAGGCGTCGACCACCAAATGACGTCGTCTCCGCAATTCGGTTGATTTCATCAATCAGCGCAGTTGACTCTTCATTGATCGCTTGGCGTTCTGCATCGGTGTTACTGCCGTTTGACGATTGAATCGCCAAATCACGCATACGTTGCATCACTGCCGTCGCTTCATCCATTGCACCCTCAGCGGTTTGGGCAATCGAAATACCATCATTTGCGTTACGCATCGCAACATCCAGACCGCGAGATTGGGCAGTAAGACGGTTCGAGATTTGTAAACCCGCCGCATCGTCTTTTGCACTGTTGATCTTGCTACCTGATGACAAACGCTCCATCGAGGTATTCAGCTCATTTGATGCTTTGTTTAGGTAACGCTGCGAAGTCATCGCAGCAACGTTGGTATTTACTGTTACAGCCATTTTGCTCTCCTGTTGAGTTCGCTTTGGTTCGCGAAGCGGCCAGCTTTACTCATTTGGAAAAGCACTGACCGTAAATATTTACCCTCATTGCCAAGCGGCAAGTCTGAGCGTATTTCAATCAAAATATGTGGATATCAATACAAATTATGTGCCAACTTACACATCCAACAAAAAGGAATAAAAATTAGCTAATCCCACGTTATTGAAAACAAAAAATACTCACTCTATCTTTTTAAAGCACTATCGTGCTGTTTCCTGAACGTGCAATGATGCATCTTGCCGCCAACGGTAAAAACATGCCGTATTTTAACTTAACCTCAAGCTCGGTTTTGCTACTATTTAATCCTGCCTATCTGAAACGTATATTGGTTCATCTCATTTAAGGCATAGCACATAACTGAAATAACCAACATTGATTAAAATCCCCAAGGCCATGTATGTTAATAAACTTTCTTGGGTCGCCTATCACATAGCTATCCATCTAAAGATAATTAAACAACGTCAAATCTTTAGTCTTACCAAATGCCTGTTGTGAAGCTTGAAGCGCACGTGAGTTCTCGCTGAATTCAATCACGGCTTTCGAATAATCCAAATCTTCAAAATTACTTTTTGCTTTGGTCAAAGACAGATTAAAGTCTTGATGATTTTGCTCTTGAAGATCAAGCGTGCTGAGCTTAGCACCGATATCGGTGCGAGCTTTGTTCATATGAATAAACGCCGCTTCGAACTCTTCGGTCATCTGGTGCAGTTTTGCTGTTGCAGAGGCATCAGAAACCGATCCTTCAGACCAGGTCATAGCCTCTTTCAAAGAATCAAAGATGCTGAATGTCTTTCGAGGTTCAAGGGTGATGCTGTCCCCTGCTGTCACTTTACCTTTCAGTTGAATGTCGACATCCTCATACTGAATACCATTCACTGGCGAATAGTCATCCACCTTAACCACACTGCCATTCTTTTCCAATTGATAAGCAAATGTACCGTTGTTCATGTCCACAAAGGTAACTTTAAACACATCATTATTGTCAACGCTGGTCGTGGCTCGCTCTAGCAATAATTCAGAGCCATCTTGAAGCTGATATTGTGGCTCAAAATCACCAAGAGGATTCGGGATAATAGTAAATAAATGATTACCCGGAGTATTGATTGCCATTTCAATATTGCTCGAGATTTTCATTTTACGCTGATAGTCATCACCTCGATAAACCACTGAGCCATCGTAGTCTTGAAAAAACGGTTGGCTCTTTGGTTTAGTCCCGGCGAAAACATAGTTGCCGGACTCATCCTGACTGTTGACCAGAGAAAACAAATTGTTCGCCACTTCTTGCAGCTCACGTTTTTTGGCCGCTCGATCTTGTGGTGAAAAAGCGCCATTGATCATTTCCATGGTGATCCGCTTCGATTCATCAATCAGTTCTTCAGCATCTGAAGTCACGACCTCTTGATTCTCAATACGGTTACGAACGAGTACGATGGCATCAAGGTACTCATTCAATTGTTCTTCTTGCTGACCAATACTCTGTAAGTAGTGCGTCGCTAAAGGGTCGTCACTCGGTTTGGTCAATTGCTTCCCGGACGCCAATTGCTCTTGGTTATGATGAATTTGATTTTCTTGGCGGCGCAAATCATTCTGTACAGATTGATAATGGTGGAAACTGGCAATACGAGTAAGCATCTTGATCCCCTTTATCGCAACTGCAAAATAGTATTGAAGGTGTCATTAGCCGCTTGCATCACCCGTGAAGAGGCCATATACGCTTGCTGAAACTTCATCATATTCGCCGCTTCTTCATCCAGATTTACTCCTGAAATAGACGCCACACGTTCATGGGCAGACTCATTTTCTAATTGGGCGACGTCAGCTTGCCGTGCTGCTGTAGAAGTCTTTAAACCGACGTTGGTGTTTAGATTAAAATACAAGCTCATCACCGTCGATTCTTTACCATTCATGGTCTTTTCCGTCTGGATATTTTGCATTTTACGCAGGTTACCGTTTCCGCCTTCAGACGGCACTAAGTTCGCAGTAAATTTATCGTTGGCGAACGCTCCTGAGCCAAGTTCAAAAACGGTAGCTGCGCCACTTTGATAGTCAGGATGACCTACTGGTAATGTAACGGACACAGGGCCAGAAGGTGGATAAAACTGCGGAGCAACCAAAATGTTGCCTTTGGTGTCTGTGACCGCGAATTGATCCCCTGCTGGTGACACGACAACTTCAAACTCACGTAAATCACCGGCTGCAAGAATCTCAAACTTGGCTTTACCCTGCGCGGAAGTGGTGGACGCTTCATAACTTTGTGCCGCTATGGCTTTCGGGTCGGTGGTTTCCAATCGAATTTGCGCGGCGCTGCTTCGAGTCGGGCGCAGTAAAATTTGCTCTCCAACCGTTGGTGGGTTGCGCACTTCGATGCGCATACCATCCAAATAAAAGGTGTTGTTAGCATCAGTATTCAATTTTACGCTTTCGCCATTTGGCTTGGTCACGTGGTAGCCATCTGATTCGTAGCGAACGGCATATTCACCGCCCTTTAGCGTACTGATATCCTCGATATAGGCCGCCATATCGACATTAGATCGCGGCCCTGCAACAACACGCGATGTTGCCAGTCGCTCAGTATTAATATCGGTAAATAAGGCCTTACCAACCGCACCGTTATGATCTAAGCCTTGTGTTTGTAGGTGATTTACTTGTTCTGAAAAGCCAACGGATACACGACCGAGTTCATCCATAATCTGCGGGATATGTTCATCACGCATTTTAAGTAATGCGCCGATCTTGCCATTAATATCATCGGATTTAATGGCTTTAATACCGCCACCTTCCACCATGGCAAGACGACGTTGATGCACATCTGGAAAGCCATCAATCATCTTTAATTGGCTGGCTTCAGTACCGGATACCAAAGTATGTCCGTTACCGATATGCACATTGAACCCCTCGGCATTTTTGCGAGGCGTTACTGTGACTTTTGTGTACTCGGAAAGCTCTTTGATTAACTTTTCATGCTTGTCCATCAAATCGTTATGCGGACCAGGCGTACGCATCATTAAACGGTGAATATCACGAATTTCAACAGCCAGTTGGTTGACTCGCCCTATTCCCATATCAAGCGCTTTATTGGTCTCATCAGCTTGCTGACGAACGGTTTCATGGAAGCCATTGAGGGTATCAGCCAGCACTTTAGACTTTTCCAATACCACTTGACGCGCCCCCATATCATTGGGCGTATCGGCCATCGTTTTAACGGCATCAAACCATTCGTTCATGTTTTCTGGAATTTTTTTCGAAGAGATCGACGCAAGCATGTTTGAGAGTAAATCAAGGTTCTTCTCATCATCGAGCTTATTTGCATAATTCGTTGTCGACAGATTGAGTTCTTTAACGGCAAATTGATCCCAAGAGCGGCGAACATTTTCCACATGCACGCCCATGCCGTAGGTCGAACCGCCAAATTGACGTGGATCATTGGTTCCTTGGATGACAGACTGACGGCTATAACCCTCAGTATTCGCATTAGAAATGTTATGACCAGTTGTATTCAACTGTCTCTGAGCAGTAAGCACACTTTGTGCTCCTACATTCAAGAGATCTGATGCCATAAATGCCTCCAAGCAAACAAAAAATATCGAGCCAAGTCGAATAACCAAAAATTAACTAGCAATTATAATGCCAAGTGTTTGATTTGTAATTCATCGCTTAAATTACAAATTAAAGAATGCGATAAAATACAAAAGAATAAACAAAAGGCTTGAGTTACAAACCTTCAACTAAAATAAGAGATGAGAAATTAAAGCAGCAAATTAACCAAACAGTGAAAGGCTTCTCTAATCGATATTACATATTTTCGATTTTATTCTTTACTTGTAGAACTTTATCAGCATAACTTGGGTCAGTCGCGTATCCTGCCCTGTGAATACCACGAATAAAAGATTCTGAATTATTGTGATTTTGTAGCGCAGTTTGATAACGAGGATTATTACTCAAGAACTGAACATAATCGTTAAAGCTATCTTGATAACTTGAATATGCACGAAATGCTGCTGTTTCTTTCACCGGTATATGATCATAGAACTCAAGAGTTTGAGTAGAGATCCTATCTCCCTGCCAACTTCTGTCTGCTTTGATATTAAACAGGTTATTCGTGCTGCCACGAGCGTTTTTAACTACTTTTTGCCCCCAGCCTGTTTCTAAAGCTGCTTGAGCAAGCAGTAACGAGGGTTCCACGCCCAATGCTTTTGCCGCACGAGTCGCGTAAGGTTTTAAAGAAGCGACAAAGGATTCTGGTGTATCAAATGTTGCCGACTTACCTATTGCTGCCGGCATGTTAGATGCGTTGGCCACGTCATCGGCAATCGATGGTTCATTTGAGCGCCTTAACTGTCCGGATTCGATGAGACGTTGTTCAATTTCACGCGCCTTAACAGGATCAATACGGCGATAGTCTGCCGCATTGTTCGCAGCCTCTCTGATGGCCACTTCTGATTGGTCTTTACCTTGCTCCTGACCAACGGTTAATTGCGCGACAATCATATCGGCAAGACCCATCGAGCCCGATGAACTGAGTTGACTGACCATTTGCTCATCCAGCATTTGGCGATAAAACTTTTCGTTTTGGCTATTTAAAAAGTTAGACTCAAAACCTTCATTTGCCTCACGCATCGATTTTAGCATCATCGAAGTAAAGATAGATTCAAACTGTTTGGCTGCCGCATGTAATGCCTTTTGCTCACCTTCTTTGCCTTCATGAAGCGCTTTTTGACGTAGTGTATCAAGTGAGCTGATGTCGTGAATAAAACCGACGTCATTTGAATTATTAATCATATCTTCCCCCAGCGATCAAATGATGATCAATTGACCTTCAATTGCACCCGCCTGTTTTAAGGCTTGCAAAATCGCCATCAGATCCGAGGGAGCCGCGCCGACTTCATTGACCGCGCGCACCAGATCATCCAGTGTTGTGCCAGGTTCAAATTTAAACATCTTGCCATTTTCTTCATTGACTTCGATATCAGAGTCTGGCACCACCACGGTTTGACCGCCTGAGAAGCTATTAGGTTGACTAACATTAAGTTTTTCTTTGATCGCCACTGTCATACCACCGTGAGTGACTGCTGCGGGTTTCAAACGCACATGCTTGCCGACCACAATTGTCCCTGTACGAGAGTTAACAATAATTTTTGCTGCGCCATCAGCAGGATCAAACTCAAGATTTTCGATTGCTGATAGAAACGCGACTCGCTGGCTGACATCACGTGGAGCACGGACACGAACCGATGTGGCATCCACCGCACTGGCCATTTGTGGGCCAAGGAAGTTATTCACTGCATCTGCCATGCGTTGTGCTGTGGTAAAATCAGAATCAAGCAAGTTAAAGGTAATGAAGTCACCACGACCGAAAGGGTTAGGAATTTCGCGCTCGACAGTAGCGCCACTTGAGATTAAACCAACGGTTGGGTTGTTACCCACCAGCTTAGAACCATCCGCTCCCTCAGCACTGAAACCACTGACCACGAGGTTACCTTGAGCAACCGCATAAACCTGACCATCTAAACCTTTAAGAAAGGTTTGCAGTAAAGTACCACCACGTAGGCTTTTTGCACTGCCAATGGAAGAGACATTAACGTCAATTTGTTGCCCTTGCTTAGCAAAAGCAGGCAACTCCGCCGTCACCATAACTGCGGCAACATTTTTAATCTTTGGCTTAGTACCAGGCGGCATTTGGATGCCGAAGTTTTGTAGCATTGCCGCAAAGCTTTGCTCAGTAAACGGATTCGACTCCCCCGTACCCGGTAAGCCCGACACTAAACCATAACCGACAAGTTGGTTACTACGAACGCCCGCAACTTGTGCAACGTCTTTAATTCGTGCTGCTTGGACTGTTGTTGCAAGTAGAGTAATACTGATCAGTAATAAGAAGGTTTTTTTCATCTTGGCGGTATCTCTCAACGTCAATTTCCCAATATTTCAAGGTGCTTAGAGAGCTACATTGAAGAATCGTGCCAAGAATCCAGGCTGCTGAGTATCTTGAGTCATTCCAGTTCCCGAGTATTGAATTCTAGCATTAGAAACTCGGTTCGAAGCAATGGTATTATCGAAACTGATGTCATCTGGTCGGATCGTGCCACTGAGGCGAATATATTCATCTCCAGTGTTTAAAGTCATCCATTTCTCGCCACGAATCACTAAGTTTCCATTAGCAAGTACTTCAACAACTTCAACCGAGATATAACCACTAATACTGTTACTTTGTTTAGCAGAAGAATCACCTGCAAATGTATTCTTGCTATTTAAATCATAAGAAAAGTTGTACTTTCCAAGCTTCATCTCTTGGCCACCGACTGCAAGAGGCTCCATGGTAGAATCATTACTTTTAGACAGATCCGCATTGGCACTTTTCGTTGCACTGGTGGTTTCATCTAAAGTAACCGTAATAATATCTCCAACCCCACGTGGCTTAGAGTCATCATACAAGTCAGATATGTGTTCAGTGCTGAATAATGAGCCAGTTTCTGCTGCATAGTGTTCAGTTTTTTGACTCGGATGAATGGGAGCCCATGCAGGATCATCCACAACCGGATCCTTTCGACCACGAAACATATCCGTGATGGAGCTACTGCCTACTTGTGACTTATCACCTTCAACAGCATCAATGGATGTCGTTGCTTGCTCTGTATCACCGTTACCTTTGTCACCTATCATAGAGCAACCCGACAAGGCAGCCGCTAATATCATGAAACTCAAGCGTTGAATCATTATTCTTATTTCCCTATAACTACAATTAAAGCTGTTGATTCACAAAACTCATCATTTTGTCGACTGCCGAAATTACTTTTGAATTCATCTCGTATACACGCTGCGCTTCAATCATATTCACAAGCTCTTCTGTGACGTTCACATTAGACGCTTCCAACATGGATTGACGAATCTCTCCCAAACCATCTAACCCAGGAACGCCCTCTTGCGGATCACCGCTGGCTCCAGTAGGTAAATAAAGGTTTTGTCCAATGGGCTCAAGACCTCCTGGATTAACAAAGTCAGTGATTGTTAATTGCCCTACTACTTGGTTATTTTGCTGACCGCGAACTCTTACTGACACTTCACCATCTGTACCAACAGTTATAGAAATTGCATCGTCAGGTATAACAATTTCCGGTTCAACTGCATATCCAGAACCCGACGTCACAAGCATGCCCTCTCCATTAAGGGTAAATTGGCCATTACGGGTGTAGCCGATATTACCGTCAGGCAACGTTACTTGGAAAAAACCGTCACCTTCAACCATCATATCTAAAGCATTTGATGTGGTTTGCGCATTACCGTGAGTGTGCATTTTTTGAGTGGCGACCACTTTGGAACCAGATCCAAGCATTAAACCACTGGGTAACTCAGTATTTTGCGACGATTGACCACCAGGTTGATTAATATTTTGATAGAACAAGTCTTCAAATACGGCACGACTTTTCTTGTAGCCTACCGTGGAAGCATTTGCTAAGTTATTTGAAATCGTTGCAATATTGGTCTGCTGGGCATCAAGACCTGTTTTACTTACCCATAGTGCTGGATGCATGTAAACCTCTAACTCTATTAACTCATACGAAGCAGTGAATCTGCGGACTTGTCCATTTCTTCTGCGGTGCTCATCATTTTCACTTGCATTTCAAACTGACGCTGCAAATCAATGAGTGCGGTCATTTCACCGACTGCGTTGACGTTACTGCCTTCAACTACCCCGGTTTGAATACGAATCGCAGCATCAGCTTCGTAGGGCTGGTTTGGTATTTTATGGCGAAATAAACCATTCGTATCTTTAAAAATGGCATGGTCACTCGTTCTGACCAACTTAATACGGTCAACAACTTCTAAATCTTCTGCCGGAGCACCTTGAGGTAGTACAGAGAGAGTACCATCGCGGCCAATTTCAATTTTAGAGACAGGAATAGGTAAAGTAATAGGGGCATCATTTTCCCCCAAGATGGCATGACCACTCGCATTGGTCAGCAAACCATTTTGGTCTACTTTCAAGTTACCATTGCGCGTCAAACCTTCTTTACCAGTTTGATCCATCACAGCAATCCAACCGCTGCCTTCAATGGTAATATCGAGGTCACGGCCAGTCGTAATCACACTGCCTTGAGCAAAATTATGTCCCGGGCGTTCTGTCATACTGAACACACGAGATGGCAAACCGTCGCCATAAGCTTGCATTGAGCGTGCTTGAGCGAGATCAGCTCTAAAGCCCGTGGTACTCACGTTGGCTAAGTTGTTGGCACGTAGCTGCAAGGCTTGCATATTTTGCTTAGCGCCACTCATGGCAAGAAACAGTGCACGATCCATAAATTACTCCAAAAGTTCTCTGTACTTCAGAATAAAAGCAAAAATAATGCCAAAAATAAAAACCATTAATAACAGTTGGTTACTTTGTTTTGGTTAACAATTAGAGTAGGAAAAGAAGAAAACACCGCATATAGAGGCAAGCATTGAAAGCTAAAACGGCAAATACGGCAAGCACAACGGCAATGGATGCCATCGCAAAACTGGCTTGTGCAAAGTAGGCTGTGTAAAACGGATTTAACCACGAAGCTGCGAAAAGATAAAACCACTTAGATAATGGACCTAAGTGGTTTCAAGATACTTGATTCAAGACGATTAACGAATCTGTAGAATATTTTGTTGTAACTGATTATGCACTTCTAAAGCTCGTGAGTTAGCTTGGAAGTTACGTTGCGCAGAAATCAAGTCGACCAGCTCTTGTGTCATATCGATATTAGACTGCTCTAGCATGCCGTTATCAATGGTTCCAAATGAGCCTTTATTGGATTCACCCCAAATTTTATCTCCGGAGAATTGAGTCGAATCCCATTGGGTTCCACCTTTTTTATCCAAACCTTGTTCATTAGCAACACGAACTAATGCAACACGACCAAGTGTCACGTTTTCTCCATTGGAATACGTACCAAGAACACTACCATTTTCGTCAAAGTCCACTTTGGTCAAAAACCCAGTTGTCGCACCATCTTCATCAAATTTTGTTAGCTCAAACGGAGCAGCAAACTGCGTTGATGAGTTTAAGTTAACGTTCAACGTCTGCATTGTATCCGCACCGTTAAGGTTAATCGGATTTGGGTTAGTTGCAGGATCACCGAGTGGAACCGATGTGATCGGTTGGCCGTTGTTTAGACTCGCCAATGTACCATCATTATTGAACTTCATGGTGTGGCCAATATGCCCTGAAGGAGTCGATACATCACCATTGGCAATATTCAGTGGTTTTTCACCTTCTTTATCCGATACTGTGTAATAAGTATGCCAAGTGTTTGGTTGATTCTGATCTTTTAAGTAGTAAGTCGATAACTTATACGACTGTCCCATAGAATCATAAATCGTAGAGGATGTAGAACGATTATAAGTATCTGGATCAGAAAAATTAAACTGTGTCGGATCTTTCAAGTCTCCATTAGCCGGTAAGTTTACTCCGATCTCAATATTAGCACTTTGCTTAGGCTTACCAAACTCAGCAGGAATATTAATAGGCTGCGCCTCATAAGAAGAAACATCGCCCGTTTCAGGGTTCACTTGATAACCAAGTAAAAACTCGTCGTTCGCAGTCACCATGTAGTTTTCTTTGTTTAAATGAAACGCACCATTACGTGTCATTTCATTTTGCTGAGGAGTCAAACGATCCTTCGCAACAGCAAAAAAACCAGTGCCAGACACACGAAGATCCATTGGGTTATTCGTATAAATACTTGAACCTTCATGGAACTGCTGTGCAACTTGACTGGCTTGAGCACCGCCACCTGGGGTTGTTTTGGCATTAGTAAATAAAGAATTTGAGTACACATCGGCAAATTCCGCGCGAGACTCTTTAAAGCCGTACGTATTGGCGTTCGCAATATTGTTACTTGTCGTGTTTAAATCCAGTTGAGCGGAGGACAAGCCGCTTAAAGCTACATATGTCATTTAAAAAGTCTCCAAACTTGCTATTGGTTATGCTTTACCGACTTCCAATACTTCAGCAAGTCGTACTGGCGATTCAAACCCCGCCAAATTAAGTAATACGTTTCCGTCACCTTTGCCGAGTAGAACGCTGTTCACATTGGCATAAGTAGAAACAGGGAACTCTTGTGATTCACCATTTACCAAGCCGGATGCTTTAACATTGTACTTGCCTGCTGGCATAGAATTACCGTTATCATCTTTACCGTCCCAAAGCACACGGCTATCACCAGCAGGCTTTGCTCCAACGTCAAAAGTACGAATTAATTGACCAGCTTGGTTTTCAATTCGTACCAGTAAATCATCAATCGGCTGAAGCAGCTTGACCATCGCTGCCATCTCAGCATTGTCTTGCTTAACTCCAGCAGCTCCTGGCACCAAAACATCTCGACCGACTAAAGAAGAAGCCTGCAATGCTTGGTTTGATGTCATTGAAGAATTGAGGTTCTCAAATTGAGAGTTCATTTTTCCAATGCCATCTACGGTTGCAAATGATGCCATCTGAGCGATCATTTGATCATTACTGACCGGCTTAAAAGGGTCTTGCTGAGAAAGTTGCTTCGTGAGCAAAGAAAGAAAATCTTCTTGTTTAAGATCTTGCTTACCTGTGCTCTCTTCCGTTTTTTTGTTCTCTTGCAGGCTTTTAAGCTGATCAATGTAGGACAAGCCGCTTTGACCAACATTGTTGATTCCAGCCATACGCTACCTCCTAATCCTTATTGACCCATCTGCAGTGTACGCAGCAGCATTTGTTTACTTGAATCGGCAACCTGTACGTTAGTTTGATAGGCACGAGTTGCTGATATCATATTAGCCATTTCTTCCATTACATTAACGTTAGGCTTGTAAATATAACCTTCGTCATTAGCAAGTGGATGATCTGGGTTATATTCCGCATTCAGCGGTTTATCACTTTCGACAATGCCGAGTACTTTTACCGGAACTGTCTCTCCACCACGACGCATAGCATTACTAAGCTCCGCACCAAAGACAGCATGGCGAGCTTTATAAGTGTCTTTAGCAGAGCTACTAACACTATCAGCATTGGCTAAGTTACTTGAGGTAGTATTTAGACGAACCGATTCAGCGCTCATTGCAGAACCTGTCACATTGAAAACATTAAATAAGCTCATCTAAATTACTCCCCTTTGATTGCTTTGGTTAGATTCTTGAACTTGCTGCCTAAAAAATCGAGTGATGCTTGATGCCTAATTTGGTTTTGCATAAACAAGTTACGCTCTAAATCCAAATCAACTGTATTACCATCACCGGTATCTGGCTGTGTGGGAAGTCGATAAAGCTTGTCCCCAGTTAATGTTGCAGTGGCAGAAATATGCCGACCATCTGTACGACTAAGACCAATGCTTGCCCCAGATGTTGCCGTTTGTAATTCCTTTGCAAAGTCTAAACCTCTCGACTTATAACCAGGTGTATTTGCTTGCGCAATGTTAGTTGAAATCACTTCCGCATTACGCTCACGTACTCCCACCGTGTACTGGTGAATACCTAGTGAATTATCAAAAGATATAGCCATATGTGCCTCTACGTTCAGAACTGACCATTTATCATAACCAACTAAAAAGCAATTAATATGCCAAAAATATAGAATGTTGTTTTTTGTTCAAACTATTTATCACATCTTAGCAATATATAGGCCAATTTTTGTATATTTTAGGAAAGAATAAGAGCCAAATAAATATGAGTTGGCTGGCTCTTCATTCATTGAACTGAATAAAAAGCTCGTCGGTCAAAAATAAAACAAATCTTGCTATAGAAAGGTTAGCAGGTCGTCACATTGCGATATTGAATCATCTGCGCCGACCTCTCTAATTAAAGATGTATAACGTCGAAGTACTTATAAAGAAGTTGTTAATTCATTAGTTTTATGGTTGAGGGCTTTTCTTACTTAAGCTTATAGATAATACCGGGATTACAACGCACCATTTCAAAGCGGTCAGTCAATCCAGTTAAAGACTCAGATGCCCCTAGTAACAAATATCCTCCAGGATTTAAGCTATTTGCCATTTGATTCAGCACCTTTGACTTCATCTCAGGAGAAAAATAAATCAGAACATTGCGACAAAAGATAATGTCAAACTTACCAATAAGAGCATAACTGTCCATTAAGTTCTGTGGCCGAAAATTAACGAGACGTTTAACGTTATCTCTTACTTTCATACGCTTATCACCAGAATCTTCAAAAAACATACGTCGACGCTCAGGTGAAAGACCACGACCTAACGCTAAGTTATCGTAAACACCAGCACGACACATGTCTAACATGGTCGTTGAAATATCCGTTGCAGTAATCGACACATTAGGCAATAGACCCGGTTTACGCTGCTGGGTTTCCAAGATACTCATTGCAATTGAATAAGGCTCTTGTCCTGATGAACTTGCCGCTGACCAAATTTTTATTGGGCGTTTATAGGCTGCTATTTCAGGCAATAGTTTGTCGACTAACACCGTAAATGGGTAAGTATCTCGAAACCATAATGTTTCGTTAGTTGTCATCGCATCGACAGAAGCAATTCTTAACTCACGATTACGTCCAGTCACTGCCTCTCTTAATAGTTCAGATAACGACGAAAGACCAAATTTGTGCACCAGAGGGCTCAATCTGCTGCGTACCAAATATTGCTTACTATCGCCCAATACGATGCCACATTGTGACTCTAAAAAACGACTAAATTCGCGGTATTCTTGATCACTAATGGTAATAGCAGTCATTTACGTCTCTTTATAATGTTAATGTTATTTCTAAGCACTGTGTTTTCTGGGTGCTAAGTTTTGCTAGTTGCTATAAGTTCCATGCACTGTATCTATTACTGAAAGCAACACCAATAAACATGCAATACTAATACAGGCGCATGTTAATACAGGCGTTATAGCACAGCAAATAATGAGCCTAAGTTTCTATGGTGTCAGAGCCAGTTTCACTGCCGTACCCAATTCATCCGGACTAAATTTAGCAATAAAACTGTTTGCACCAACACGCTCAACCATTGCTTGGTTAAATACGCCACTCAATGAAGAGTGGAGGATAACATAGAGATCTTTTAAAGCGGCATTTCTACGTATTTCTGCAGTTAAGGTATAGCCATCCATCTCTGGCATTTCGATATCTGATATCACCAAAGAGATTTGATCATAAATACTGCCGGTTTCGGCCATTTCAAGCAGCTTACTGTAAGCCTCTTTACCATCTTTAACCGAAATGACTTCGAAGCCAAGCGAGGTAATGGCTCGTTCTATTTGTCTTCGTGCTACTGTCGAATCATCGGCAATGAGAATACGGCGAACAATCGGCTGTTCTAATTCTGCGATTGCGATATCTTGTGCGATACTCTTATCCATTGTTTCATCGACAGGAGCAATCTCAGCCAGAATCTTTTCAACATCTAAAATTTCAACCATCTCATCATCAATATTGGTCACTGCTGTAAGATAATGCGCTTTACCAGCCCCTTCAGGTGGAGGTAAGATTGCTTCCCAGTGCATGTTGATGATCCTTTCTACCGAAGAAACCAAAAACGCCTGAATGGATCGATTAAATTCAGCAATGACAACAAAACACTTGTCGAGATCCGTCGTTGATCGTCCACCAATTGCAAGACTTAGATCTATGACAGAGACGGTATGACCACGAATATGAGCGACCCCTTTTACTAGTGGGTGCAAATTAGGCATCCTAGTTAACTTTGGGCATTGCAATACTTCTTTTACTTTAAACACATTAATGCCGTAGCGCTGTCGCCCCATTAGTCGAAAAGTGAGTAGCTCCAATCGATTTTGCCCAACAAGTTGCGTACGCTGGTTAACCGAATCAAGGATCCCTGTCATTATCGTCATCTCCATCTCAAACATTTTACTTTTAAATGATACCCTAGGATAGGCAGGCATAACACCAAGGAAAAAACATGGCGCTTGATTACTTTGACTTTACACTGTATCCCATAAATAAGAGTCGACAGGTTTTCACAAAGCCTGTCAGTATTATCGGCATTTTTATCGCTTTATTTAGCTCTTTTGTTTACTCTGCCTCAGAAAATCAACTCAATGAGATAAAAACTGCCGCTGAGCAACACATTCTGAATACGGTTGAGCAACCTCTTGGTGGCAGCTTATCAGTCCGTGCTGCCAAAATTGATTCACGAATTAAAGCAACTGATTGCCTTGAAGGGCTTATCACATCAGCATCATCGACAAGCAGCACTCGAAGTAATATCAATGTGCTTGTAGAATGTCCAGCAGATAATTGGAAAGTCTACGTACCCGTTCGGATATCAGCTTCTGTCCCCATGATCGTCGCAACGCGTCCATTAGCAAGAGGAGATATTATTCAGTCCTCTGATGTCGTGATTTCCATGATTGAACTGCAACGATTCCGCAAAGATGGCTTCAGCACGGATACCCAAGTGATAGGAGCGAAACTAAAACGAAATGTGCGTTTAGGGGATGTCGTTGAGCGTAATGATGTCTGTGTCGTTTGCCGTAATGAAAAAGTGACCATTAGGGCTACAAAAGGCAGTATGACCATCACTACACAAGGCACAGCACTTCAAGACGGCTCAAGTGGCGAGCAAGTAAGAGTGAAAAATGACAAATCACAACGTATAATAGAAGGAACTGTGACAGGTATAGCAGAAATAACCATCACATTTTAAAGGTGCAACGCTAATTTTGACCACCAGCCAATAGAAGTTAAATAGACAAAAAAAACACTAAAGTTATTTTTTGAGCGGTCGATAGCCTTGATACTAGGATTACAATATTCAATTTAAGGTAATAATATGGCAGGAATAGACAATATACGTTCAGGACAAGCCATGACGACAAACAGTCGTACTCCTACACGTAGTGAGCCAAGAGCGAGTGACACAAACGAGCCAAAAACATCGTATGTTCAACAAGATTCCGTATCTTTGAGTCAACAAGGTAAAGCGGTAAGTAAACTTCAGCAAGATATGTCGACAGCCTCTGCTTTTGATCAAGCGAAAGTCACCGCGATTAAAGCAGCCATTGCAAACGGCTCATACAAAGTTGACCCAGAAAAGCTGGCTGACAATATGATCAAGTTTGAAAATGAATTTCAAAGCAAAAACACACTGAGCTAATATAATCTATGGCCGCTCTCATTGATCTTGTGAATTTCCAATTCGAAAATGCGAAAGCACTTTCTGCTGTACTGCGTCAAGAAACACAGGCGATCAGTGCACGTACCTCTACCGAGATAGAGAACATCGCAAAGGAGAAAATGCGAATTATTGAGCAACTTGGAAATACTGATCAACGTATCGCCTCTCATCCGCACCTCAATCAGCTCACTGATGATGAATATTTAAGCCAGCTTGTCACACAAATTCAATCAATCATTCTAGATTGCAAAAACATCAATACAGTTAATGGAGAGTCACTTAATCGTGCTCAATCTAGTTTTAATAAGCTGAACAATATGCTACAACACACTCATGGAAAGATCGGCATGACCTACAACGCCGGCGGAAAAACCCATACAATATCTACGTTAGGGACAAATTTTAAAGCCTAGTACCTCCCCTTTCCGTATCCAAAAAAACACTCATCAACCTTGTATTTTCATACCCAAGTAACCTCAGAGTACTTTTTCATCTAAAACGAGCAGAAGCTCAAATGCTGTAACGACAGATAAGGTAAGAGAACATAAATTAAAGGGGAGAAGTAGAAGATATAGAGAGAAATTAGGCAAAGGTGAAAACAAAAAATCGACTGATTATTATCAACCAGTCGTTCTATTAAGAATCCTTGTTATTCGGCAAACACGATTAAGTAAAAATAATGAATCAAGTGTTCTTAAATCAAATGTCTTTGCGTGAATTGGTTTAGATAAATAGCTTAGGTAAAGTTAGAACATCGTTTGCTGGCGCTTTTCAGGTACTTGCTGAACCTCACCATAATCACGTAGCTTATCCATTTTACGGATATCTAAGCGAAGCTCGGTCACATAGCTATCTTCAACCAAATAGCTGCGCACCACTTCTGCACCGCGAATGACACCATCAACCTCACCTCGAGTACTTTCGACACCCAAGCGCTGATCTTCAAGTTCTGCACGTCCACTGATACGCATACCATACACTTGTTCAGCAAGCTCTCGATAAGCATCAATTTTAGAAGCACGCATCGCTCTTACACGTTTGTCCTCTAAAGTACGCCCTGTTTGCTCACTGACACTGGCATAACCAACAGCAACCAGAATTTCATCTTGACGCATTTGCTGTAAAGGCTGACAGCCGACTAAAATGAACGTTGCGATACAAAATAATAATTTCTTCATGCTTATTTCCTAGGGACGAAGGATGACAGTATAAGGTTGACGAATCGTTGGATCAGAACGAATAAGTACGCCATCTTGGGTACGAATGCTATTTAACGTATCTATATCACGGCCAATACGATCCGCTGGTAAAAAGCCTTGCGCCGTTGCCACAACGATACGACTTTGCATACCAACAATCCTTGCATTGATCAGGACGCCCCCTTCTTGGCGTAACATAGTACCGGTCAATACGTATTGAATTTCTTGCTCTTTGGCCAATGCCTGCCAATCACGGCTTAATGCAAAATCACCTTGCTGCGTGACTTGAATGGAGCCCGTTGTTTTAAAATCAACCACTTTGAAGCCACGACGCTGAAACTGATGGATAAAACCCTCTGAAACGGAGTTACCGAGCCAATTTGTAGCATCAAAGTTTTGTAAATCAACAAAAGACGTAATCGCAATCGGTGTTCGTGATGAGACTGCCACATTCGAAACCATTAATTCTTCAGTCATGCTTTCAATAAAAAAATCCATCGTATGTCGCGGGCTATCCATTAACATAAACTCACTGCCTGCATAAGGTTCTTTACCATTATAAATAGGTGAGTAGGCACACGCCGATAATAGCGTTATCATCGATACAGCAACAAGCCATCTTTTCACGGTTTGATTCTCCAGATAATCAGAGGTGTAGTACTTTCAACAAGATTGTATGGGTTATGTCATCTTGGAACAGTCCTTGCTATTGCTTATTATCGACACAATAGGCAAAAGCTCACCAAACTTTATTGGTATTGTTAAAGCAATATTTATACCCAAATGGTTACAGATGATGAAAAATGTATTTTTTACACTAATATCAAGCGTTTTTATATTCATATTGCCTTTAAAAGCTATGGCATCTTGGTATGAAGTTAAAGGTGAAGCAACAATAGTTGCTTCAGATGAGACAGCAAGGCTACATGCATTGGAAGATGCTTTATTCAAAGCTGTAAATTTCTCAGGCGCGGACATTGGCAGCATCAGTAGCCTAATGCCTTTTCTAGAAACCAAACGCAAAGAATATCAGTTTTCCGATCATGAGGTGCGCTATATTGTGGTGGACTCACAGCGTAAACGTAGCGGCAAAATGATCGTCAAGGTCCGCGTTGATATCTATCCATCGGCAACAGGTTGCCACACCAATCAATACAAAAAAACCATGTTGGTCGGTAATATCAATATTGTCTCCCCTCAGCAAGCTGTTATGGGACAAATTTATAAGCTTGGTGATGATTTTAGTCGCGTACTAAATCGCCAAATAGGCGAGACTTCTCGCAGTTTTGTTTCAGTAGGAATGACCGATTATTCACTAAACAAACGATACCCAGAGCGAACAACTATGATTGCGCAAGATAACAACGCTCAATACATTATCGGAGGCAGTATTACTGATTTAACTGCTACCATAGATGTAAAGCTGATAAAAGAAGACGTAATAAACCGACAATTTGCACTTGAAATGAATGTCTATGACGGAAAAACCGGCCATGAAATTTTCAACAAAAATTACCGTGAAGTCGCTAGCTGGCCATTTGTCAAAACCAGCCAAGTCGATACACGTAGTGCGCGCTTTTGGGCTTCAACCTATGGAGAAATGCTACTGCGTGTAAGCCGTAATATTATGTTGGACCTCGAGTCAGAACTTTCCTGTAAAGTCACCCTACCAGAGGTCGTTGCTGTCTTTGGAAATACGGTTACTATGAACCTTGGTCGTATTCACAATGTCAAGGAAGGGGATAAATTGCAATTATGGCACACAGCATCTTTCATTGATCAAAATGGTCTACCGCGTAATAAAGTTTCACAAAGTGACATCTCTTTGACCGTTTCTCGCTTATATGAAAATGAAGCAGAATTAACCATCGACCAACCCAACCTTGCTTCAAGCGTTCAAATTGGTGATGTCATGAACAAGATCATAAAAAAAATTCATTAAGCTATTGTATCATTTGATTATTTTTATATTATAGCGATATATTCTCAATATGCTTTAAATTAAGCATGTTAAGGTCACTTGGGTATCGAGTCATCTTACCGGGTCCCCGCCCTCATGGCACAGCTGGATAGCGCAGTCCCCTCCTAAGGGACAGGTCGTAGGTTCGAATCCTACTGAGGGCGCCATATTATTGGGTGAAGCAAAATCAATGTGCTCACCCATCTTTCCTTCAAGGTAACACTCCCTTTTAAATCAAAATACTCTCTACAGTGAAACATCCACCGAAGCAAAAAATGCCCCTGTACTGAGCAAGCTCGCGCTCCAATACTCAAGACTTACCAGAATCAAGGAACATCGAAATCAGATCGTTATTATCCATACTCTCTCCATTAAGTAGCCGAGCTAGCACTTCACTACCAAGTAACTGTGGTGAGAGTAAGACATCTGGCTGTACTCTTTTTATCTTGTTCATGTTTTTGCTGTCATTAACGATCACAACCGTTTTTGCCTTGGCGTTAATTTCTTTCGCAGACAAAACAATAAACGCATTATCCGCATCCGCATCTGTTAAAGCGAGTATCGCCTTACAATTTTCAAGCCCTGCCTTTTTGAGCACTGATGTATCACAGCTATCACCCGAAATAATGTCATATTTTCCTTCCAAACTCTGCTCAATCTGCTGAAATTCATCATTAGGACGGATAGTAATAATCGTAATTGGTAAACCCCGCTCTCTTAAACGAAGGACGGTGTTCATTGCCATGGCAGAGGTTCCACAAATAATAAAGTGATCTTTTCGTTCCACTGTTTTTTTATCTCCTTCAATTAAACGCCCAAAGCTTTTGTTAATCAATGGCCCAAAAACGTTACTCAGTGCTGTAGCAAACACCGCAATACCCGCCGTAATCATCGAAATACAAAACAGTCGAGCAGAATCACTAACAGGTAGAATGTCGCCGTAACCCACCGTAGTCATTGTCACTAGAGAGAAATAAAATGCGGTGGTCATCGTGTTGATTTTAGGTTTAAAACCTTCACCAAAATATAAACTGCCATAGGTCGAATAAATGATCAGAATAATAATACTGATAAAGGCTACAATGCTGCCTGCGGTAGCACTGCTGTGGTGAAAGCTTTTACGGAATATGACCATAAACGCTAAAGTCGCTAAGCCTAGGTAAAAATTGATATGTAAACTGGGGAAGTATTGGGCTGTAAACACCAAATAGACCACCAGCAAGATACAACTCATTCCCCAAGCAACTCGGGCTTTAAAGAACAAACCAATACAATTGAGTAACTGAAAAACACCCAATAAAAACCAAGGCAGATTTTTTACAGCTTCGAAGTCAACTGTCGAAATATTATTGACAAGATAGATAACGTCGAAAGGTTTGTTATTACCAAAAACCGCTTCAAAAATGAGCAAGCTATTTAGTAAAACCATTAGAGATGCAATAACATACCCATAGGTTTTCCAGATATGACTTATCCAACAGACACATTGCTTACATTTAGGCAAATTGTTCACCGAAACACTGATATCAATCTATAGAAATAGCCTTGATTTCCAAAGTATCATTGCCCAGAAACCAAGGCATAAGTGTGACTCCTCATAAAATAACGAAGAGCGTTTTTATTACTGTGCCACGACAGTATTAAACACATTCCATCCCATTTGATTAGCAATAGATTTGATCATTAATTGCCCTCTTACACTGTTACCTGCCGCATCCAATGGTGGGGAAAACGCCGCGAGTGCACCGACATTTGGGATGACGGAGACTAACCCACCACCGACACCACTTTTACTCGGCAATCCGACTTCAAATCCCCAATCTCCACTTTTTTCATATAAACCCTCTGTCATCATTTGAGATAAAACCCCGGCAACAAGGTTGTGTTTGATAACTTTTTCAGTGGTAACAGGATTAACTCCACCGTTTGCTAAACATGCGCCCACAGTGGCAAGTTCAACACAGTTAAACAAGGTTGAACATTGTCGGGTATACACATCACAAACTTCTAGTGGATCGGAATACATACACTGCGAGGCTTGCAGTAGTAAAGCAATCGCTTTGTTGTGTGTATTCGTCTCCTGTTCAGACTGATTTACCTGCACAGACAATTCAATATCACTCCCCGCCATCATCGATTGCATCGTAAGAATTTGATGCCATCGGTCTTCTCTATCAGAGGCGTGAATCATACTAACCGTTGCCATCGCTCCCGCGTTTACCAGAGGGCTTAATGGCTTACCATTATGAAGTTCTAACGCCATCACTGAGTTAAAAGGTAATCCGGTTGCATCGGCTCCTATTTTCTCTCGCAGATCTTCGCTTCCATGTTGATTCAGAGCCAAAGCTAGGGTGATGATTTTAGAAATCGATTCTATAGCGAACTTATAATCGGCATCACCAAACGAAATAATTTCTCCGCTCACCGACACAAAACATAACCCAGCTAACTCTGCCGGGACTTGAGCCAAACAAGGAATATAGGAAGCATTGTCCCCATCATCGACACCTTTATACTGCTCAAAAGCGTTTTCCATCATATTGTGTAATATCTGATTCATCGTCGCCTCCACTACGCTTTACTGTCTGCTAATTGATGGACATGCACATCAGAGTGATTAATCACACCAGGATGCGTATTTTCTAGCTCCCAAGTAAATGGCGCAAAATCCGTCTCTTGAGGATCCTTCCAGTAAGGTTTGCGGGCTCGGAAGATTAAAAATGGAATCGCAACAAAAATTGCAGCAAGAACAACCAAAATTGAAACAAACAAGGTTGGACTACCGACCGCAACTTGAGCAGGAGGAATAAAGGAGAATAAGAAGGCTGTTAACGCACCAACAAAACCTAATCCACCCACAAACCACATCCCAAGGTCACCACCAGGGATCTTATAGGTGCGTGGTCGATTAGGTTGGCTGTAACGCAGATAAATGGCAGCAGAAAACATCAATAGATACATGATGAGATAAAGGATAACGGTCAATTGACTTAAGATTTGATAGGCCGCTTGAACCGACGGTAACACCACAAATATCACAGAAAGGAAGGTGACAATCACTGCCTGAGCCAGCATGATATGTGTTGCCATTCCCTTACTATTGGTATGTTGCCAAAACCTTGGTAAGTACCCCCCTTTTGCCACCACTAATAATGCGCTTGATGGCCCTGCTACCCAGCTCACAACACCAGCAAGTACACCAAACGCTAAACACACCGCAATGATTGGGGATGCCCAGCCAATACCTGCCCAAACAAACATTTGTTTATAGGCCACTAAGAGGCCTTGGGTAAGACTGATGTCTTTTTGAGGAATCACAAATGCAATCGCCAATGTCCCTAATACAAAGATCGCAACGGTACCAATAGAGGAAATACCAATCGCAATCGGATAATTTCTGCCGGGATTTTTGACCTCTTTAACATGGATGGCATTCATTTCCATCCCTGCATAAAACAGAAAGATACTGGCGGCAAGAACCACGTTATTAAAGTTTGAAAAATCAGGGATCAATTCATCCCAGCCCAGCTCAACTTGAGGAGTGTTACCAGAAAGAAGGTAAGAAAAGCCAAGAATGATAAGAACAACCCCAGGGATAATCGTGCCAATTAAGCCCCCCCATTTCGCCACTTTGGCAAAAGCTTCTGTCCCTTTTAAGCCGACGAAGGTTGCAAACCAATAAATGGCCAATACGATCGCTAAGACAAAAAACTTGTTCTCCGACAGTGCTTGATCCCAGCTCTGGTCTGGCCCGATATAAGCCAATGATACCGCACCAAAAGTCAAGACCGTTGGAAACCAAACCGTCACTTCAATCCACAATAAGAATACCGCTAAGAAGGCTAATCGAGGTCCAAAAGCCTCACCGACCCAACGAAAAACACCTCCTTTTTCAGACCACCCGGTTGCAAGCTCAGCGGCGACAAGAGAAACTGGTACTAGAAAAACAATCGCCGCAAAGATGTAGTAGAAGATGGAGCTTAATCCATATTCCGCTTCTGCGGGCAATCCCCTCAGGCTGACAACAGCAACGATATTAAGCATTGCTAACGCAAAAATGCTTATCCCCTTATTGTTTGATTTATCGACAGATTTCATCACAATTCCCTATCATTTGATTTTGCAAAATCAGTGTAGATTGAAAATGGTACTTTTGAGAAAAATCCGCACAAATAAATCTTATTCAGTCATTACTGCCAAGTCAGATCCCAACGAATGACCTTTTCCTAACGAGACAAAAATGAGTGATACCAAAAAGGGTGACCAAACGGCCACCCCATATATACCCAATTAACCTCAACATCCGTATTAGTAACGGAGAGTTACAGCAAGCCCTAAATTATTAGTTAAAGACGGCTTTCGATTCAATTGCAAAATGATCTGAGAGATCAATTCTACCTATAGTATTCTTAAGGGAATCGCTTTTGTCGCTGTACATCTTCTCTGAATTTAGCCCTCGCATAATTCTCAGGCGATTCTCAGCTGATGAAGGTAAGCTAAAGTCTTTATGATAAAGAATATAGTCGAGGTATTTTTTCTTACTTGTCTCATCTCCAGACATCATTGTATTTTTGCTACCATCCAAAGAAAAAGGAATGATGTCATTATTGCTCCAATTTATGCTTTCAGAATGGCTAATTCGGCCTACGGTATTATTAAACTCATCACAATTACCCGACGTCTGACATGCCATCAAATCTACGTTAAGATCCCCGAGGACTATGACACGGTCTGTGGCACTCTTTGCTTTTTCATTAATATAGTTAACGAGCTCTGTGAACTGTGCTTTTCTAATGTTTCGCTCATCTTCCCCCTGTCCCGCTTGAGTATGTGTAGCAAAAACATGGAAGATGCTGCCATTTTTATCTACTTTGGCATAAGTAATTCCTTTTCTAGCCATAGCATCGGTACCACTGCTTTGAGAAAACTCTCTTTGTTCACTTTCAACTATTGGCCAATGACTCAATAGTAAAACACCGCTACTTAACACTTCACTTCCGCTCAGATTAACTTTGTAATCACATGGTCGACCTGAACCAATCGCATCCACAGAATAAGGGTACTCTCCTGAGGCTTTCATATCCTCAATCATTCGTAAGCGTTCACAACGATCGAAGAACTCTTGGTAAGCAACAATGTCATAACCATTGGAAAGATCTCCTATAAGCTTGGATCTTTCTTGGTACTTATTATCGTAAATACCGCCAGCTGCCTCGACAACACCAGAGTAAGGAGGCCACACCTTAACGTTGTACGACAAACTAGTGAGCGTGTTGCCAGAACTTTCCCTGTTGAATTTTTTAGCTGAAGACTCAGATTCTATCACAAAATATACATCATCAATTTTTTGCATAAGCTCAGAAGTATCATCAACCACTACAGAGTAAACTGAGAATCTATCTTCATCGTTACTAAATGTGATGTTATCTTCTTTGTAAAGGACAACATTATTTTCAGTGGATGACGTCTCTGGCTTTGACTCAAAAAAAACAGCGTTATCACCACTGTTTTTAACCTTAAAACCTGCTTTAGTAAACTCAGCTTTAACAAGGCTTTTTGAGATCACTTCCCAATACAACTTCATCTGATCCTTAGATTCAGGATCAGTGATCATAGTGTAGTAGCAGTATTTTTCGTTACTTGACCAATAATTAAAATCGTTTTCAAATATTTTTTTTGACTCAAAAGGAGCGATTTCACCTTCCTCAGCTTGATATTCACCAGAATCTGGCACTCTACAGCCACTAATCAAGGAATCAACTCCACCATCAAAAGTTAAAATTTTACCGGTATTATTTATCAAATGGATATTATACTCAGCAAAAGAGACTTGTGGAATGCTCACAAGAAGTGGCAATAATATTTTTTTTATCATATTAAACTCGTCAATAATAATTCATTAATTAAAGTCTTCTTCACAAGAGTAACCCGTAAATGAATTAGGTTAGTTTTGGCTCTATATTTATTTGCAAAAATATAGGGATGACGTTTGATTCATATCTTAATTACTTAGACATATAAGATACTCAAAATAAAAAATACATACCCTTAAAGGGTATGTATTTTTATGTACTAAATCTTATTTAACTTCTTGACAAACTTGGCCATCAAATTCAAATCGTGCAATACCAGTGTAAGTATGCTCGTTAGCACATACTTTAGTATATCCCTCAGCTTGAACACCTACATTCATGGCATCGCCAACATCAATATTTAGTGCGTCTATGAATTTATCATTTTCATCTAAGACTCGGGATAAACCTGTATTTATATAGCCACCCGCCCAATCACCTACTTCATTAATTACCGTTGTTGCATCTCCATGAGATGGGTTTGATATAATTACAGCATTTTTAAGTACAGATGTGTCGCACTTCAATGAGCCAGAGAAATCTTTAAAAAGCCTTACCATCTGGTTCCCTGATAACTGGATATCACCACAATTAACTGGCTCTCCATTGATGTTGAAAGCAACCTGACGAACTTGATCGTAACCACCATTCAATACATCAGAATCCTGATCCAAAGTATAAGCCATATGCTTAGTAATACTAGGACCCTGCCCAGCTAAAATATTCGAGTCCTGATCAGTTTCTATTTTAGCCTGGACACTATTAATCTCTGTTTCATTCTTGAAATAAACAGCAAAAGGCTGGTCTTCAGGTTGAGGTGCTGGTTCAGGCTGACTTTCTGAATTGTTTTTCTTAGGTTCTTGCCATTTTTGATTACCGTCCATGATTGGACCAAAATCAAAGTGAGATAAGTAAGCATCATCTAAATCCCAGCCCTCTGACGAAACAGGTTTAACCTCGAGCCATTCAGCTTTCAAGCCATTTTTACCACTTTTTACAAGAACAGCGCGATCAATTTGTCCAAGTTTAATACCTGTATCAATTTGAACTGTCTGTGTCTCGTTTCTACTAATATCACTTGTCAATAGTTTTAAAGGTGATGAAAGACCATATTTATCGAAGAACTGAACATAAACATTATTCGAGGTTCCTGCATTTGACTCATTGCGAACTTTTAACTTAACTTCAAGACGTTGATAGGTATCGCTTTTTGGTACAAAACTACCATCACCCATTGGTTCAACAGAAATTGTCACACTCCCGTTCTCTATTTTCTGATAAGCATCCCAGATATAAGTGTGTCCAAGGCTGTTTCGAATCCACGTTTTATCAAGCTTCAGAGCATCTTTTCCGACTCTGAAAGTCAAGCTCTCTATAGCTTTCATTTCATCAATTGAAGGAGTAAGGCCAGCATAGGTTTCCATTTCTCCTCTTTGGAAGTTGTTAGTACTTCCTTCAACTGAGTGACGGTTGCTCAGCTTAATTTCTGAGCTTGACTGGCCATTTGCATTGATTGTGACATGAACTGCGCTATCAGTCCCAGCCTCTGTTTGATTTTCAACGATGGTTGTAACATCCCAAGGATCTGCCCAAACAGAGCCTGCAGAAAGAGCAGACATGACAAGCAGCGCGATACTGGATTTTTTCATTGTTGAAGTCATATATTTATTTCCTAAATTTAATTTTCGTCCTGTGAGAATTTACTTCTCGCTAAAGATAATCTTATTTTTAGTAGCAAATAATCAATATTTTTATTTATAAAAAGAGACCGAACTCAGCAGATTTACTATCAAAAACATCAATAAGTCGGTTAATTTACTTACCAAACAATAAAAAAAACCAAACAGTAATTAAAAAAGAAAGATTATTATTTAACATTTTGTATTAAAAAAACATCCAACACATAATTGCAAAGCCAAACATTCAACCAAATCTAATTTAGTAATTTAGTAATTTAGTAATTTAGTAATTATAAAGATAACTTTAATTTGGCTTTTTAATATTATTGAAAATGTTTAAATTTAATAAATAAAAAAATCACCACTAATATAAAGACACAGCTAAATTAAGGATTGCTTATTATTTTAAATTAATCATTAAATAGTAATTAATGTTCAACTTAGCAAATAGGTTTTGATCATTTCTAATTTCAAAGAATCAACGTGATACGCTACTCTGCTCTAAAGAGCGTTTTTTAGCCAGCTCATCTCTATATCTTTCCCCCAAGTCACCATTAGGTGAACAATTCAAAGTCATATATTTCGTTCAAGAAATGGTTTTTAACCATAATTTTGAGTAGACATTGGCACTTTAGTCTTCTCCAGCTAAGCAACTCATCGAGTACGTCACACGCTTTAAACGAATATGAATTCAGGGGGAACAACACATTTCGACATTCTTAGGTATACAAATTGAAGTTTTATACTTTAATTATGGATGAGTTTTACTTACCATCACAAAATGACAAAATTGTTAACAAAAACTATGTCTAAGAGCAATTTAATCACCAACACTGGCCATCGTTTTATCTCGAAAGGAAAAACGGCTTTTAAAATTCATATCCATACTCCCGACGATACGGTATTGCACCGTTCTGTCGGATATGTCCGTATCGGCGAAGAAAAAGGGCTCAAGAAAGCCATTCAGCTTCGCAATGAATTGGGCAAAGATATGTGGGGTAAGTTTTGGCCTAGACTATTAAAAGACCCGTTTCTAATGACTCGCCTTCCGCATAGCGTTGAACCGAAGATTGTCCATAAGCCAAACCCAACGTTGGAGAATCCAGATAATCGAGATGCCTGTTATATCGCTAAGTGGCGTGAGTTTGACGAGCATGGAGAGTACAAATACAAGACGATTGTACGCTCAATCAATAAGTACGGTAAGCTGGCTGCTTACATGCAAACTAAAAAAGCATTACTCGAAGTACATAAAGACAATCTAGAGCTATTGAGTTTTATGGGGCGCCTACAGAGTATTGACCTCAAATAATATACAAAAAAACCGCAAGACTAACGAGGTTCATCTTGCGGTTTTCTATGCAGTTCACTTTAAATCTAGCAGCAGTTAGGCGTTAGCTTCACGCTCAGCGATAAATTCAAGCGCCATCTTGATACGAGCAATACAGCGCTCTTTACCAATCAGTTCCATCACGGCATCAACAGAAGGAGACTGGCCGCCGCCAGTTACCGCTACGCGTAATGGCATGCCGATTTTACCCATACCAATATCTAACTCTTCACAAACAGCGGCAATCACACCGGATTTAATGTTTTCGGTCGTCCACTCTGTTAACGCTTCTGCTTTGGCAAGTGCTAGTTCTAGGGGCTCTTTTGCCACACCGCGCAAGTGTTTTTTCGCTGCGCCGGCTTCAAATTCCGCAAAATCTTCGTAGAAATAACGAATTTGCTCAGTCAGCTCAACCAACGTATTACAACGCTCACCCACCAGCTTAATCACTTCTGTGATAGCAGGACCACTTGTAACGTCTAGCTGCTGCTGATCTAGGTGCCATTGAAGATGTTCCGCAACATATGCTGGATCTGAGCTCTTGATATAATGGTTGTTCAACCACTGCAGCTTATCGGTGTTGAATGCTGATGCAGACTTCGATACTGCATTTAGGCTGAACAGATCGATCATCTCTTGCTCAGAGAAAATCTCTTGGTCACCATGAGACCAACCAAGACGCACTAAGTAGTTATTTAATGCTGCTGGCAGGTAACCCATATCGCGATATTGCATTACCGACACTGCACCGTGGCGTTTAGATAGTTTTGCACCATCATCACCTAGGATCATTGCACAGTGAGCAAACGTAGGGACTGGTGCGCCTAACGCTTCGTAGATGTTGATCTGACGTGGTGTGTTATTGATGTGGTCTTCACCACGCACAACATGCGTAATACCCATATCCCAGTCATCAACCACAACACAGAAGTTGTACGTTGGCGAGCCGTCAGTACGGCGAATGATTAAATCATCCATTTGTGTATTGCTAATTTCGATACGACCACGAATTTGGTCATCAAATACAACGCTGCCTTCTTTCGGGTTACGGAAACGAATCACACATGGGTCACCCTCTTGTGCCGCTTCGTTAGCCGCTTTAATTTTTGGATGATTCGCATCATAACGCGGCATTTCTTTGTTAGCTTCTTGCTCTGCACGCACTTCATCCAATAGCTCTTTAGACGCGTAACATTTGTAAGCTTTGTCTTCTGCCAACAGTTTCTCAACCATCTCGTTGTAGCGTTCAAAACGTTGGGTCTGGTAATAAGGGCCTTCATTCCACTCTAAACCTAACCATTTCATTCCTTCTAGGATCGCATCAACGGCTTCCTGAGAGTTACGCTCAAGGTCAGTATCTTCGATACGCAGAACGAATTCACCACCTTGGTTTTTAGCATATAGCCAAGAGTAAAGTGCAGTTCGTGCACCACCAACATGTAGGTAGCCAGTTGGGCTAGGAGCAAAACGAGTTTTAACCGTCATGTGAGTTCCTTAGGGTAATGAGTAACGAGAGAGCTCTCGCGGTAATGTTCAGGATAAAATTGGCGTCATTCTAACATCGTAAGTTAATACTACAATCGCTTTGACAGCAAAATACCTCGATGTCATCAAATCAAGCTATGCTCATTCAGTCTATTGGTTAAGCATCACGAATAAGACACTTGACCTTCCCCTAGAGGGAAGGTTTAAAGTCGATCTATTAACTTTACTGAGGATAAATTATGCATCAATTCGTTGTGCCCATGTCCGGCCTTAGCTGCATGGGATGTGTGAAAAAGCTTGAAAAGACACTGCGCTCCAAACACACGATCGAGATAATCGATGCCTCACCGACCCGGCTTGAACTCAAAACCGATGCCACCTTATTGGACATTGCCCAAACCATTTCATCTCTGGGTTATCAAGCAGGCTACCACTATCAATTTCAATTAAGTGGCCTCAGTTGCCAACACTGCGTCCGCAAACTAACGTCGCTGCTTAACACACAACAAGGCATCATCGACTTTCGATTATCGACCTCACAACTTAACATTACCACCTTATCATCCGCTCAACAGGTGATCGAACTTGTCAGCTCGCTTGGCTACCATGCCACGCTGACGCAAGCGCCTAATTCAGAAGATTCACTATCACTCTGTTCTGGGTTAGCGCATCCTACCAGTGCATCAACAGAGGATCCCGCATCTTCAAGTTGCATTTCATCTGCCACAGCCCACACTTCTGCGTCAATGTCGGATTTCTCAGAAAACGCTGTCTCAACCAATAACAACGTTCAATTACATTTATTAATTCAAGGGATGACCTGTGCCAGTTGTGTTTCCTCCGTGGAAGGTGCATTACTCAGTGTCACTAACGTTGAAAAAGCACAAGTGAACCTCGCAGAACAAAGTGCTCTGGTCGAAGTGAGTCAAGACGATGAAAAAATAGAAAAATCTCTTATTGCTGCCGTTAGCCAAGCTGGCTACCACGCTGAAGTGCTTCAAGATGCTGCAACCCAACAAGAGAAGCAAATACAACAGCAAAAAATCCAGCAACAGCGTTTTAAAAAGGATGCACTTGCAGGTCTCCTCGTTGGAGCCCCTCTCATGCTGTGGGGTATTTTGGGTGGCAATATGATGGTGAAAAGCGTCAATGACCAAATAGCTTGGGGGCTGATTGGTTTGCTCTGTTTACTTTTGCTGGCTACTGCAGGTCGCTTTTTCTTTGCAAACGCATGGCTAGCTGCTACCCATAAACGAGCCACCATGGATACGCTTGTCGCATTAGGGACAGGTACGGCTTGGTTTTATTCAATGCTTGTGGTGCTCTTCCCTCAATGGTTTCCTGAGCCTTCGCGCCACGTTTACTTTGAAGCCAGTGCAATGATCATCGGATTAATCTCACTGGGTCACTTTATCGAAGCCAAAGCAAAAGCCAATACGACGCGTTCATTGCAAGCACTGATTAACCTCCAACCTCAGCAAGCAACGTTGGTCTCCTCTCAGGGCGATCAAGTGATCGATGTGGACAAAATCATCCTTGGCATGACATTACGCATTAAGCCCGGAGAAAAAATCCCCGTTGATGGTAGAGTTATGCAGGGAGAATCGTATTTGGATGAATCCATGCTAACGGGCGAACCCATTCCAGTATTAAAAAAACTCGGAGATCCCGTCTCCGCTGGTACCATGAATACAGATGGTAGCCTGATCATTGAAGCAACAGGCGTCGGAGCAGACACCATGCTAGCTCGCATTATTCGTATGGTTAGAAGCGCTCAGAGCAGCAAACCTGCCATTGCCAAATTAGCGGATCAGATCTCAGCGGTGTTTGTGCCTGTGGTGGTCGGCATAGCGATTTTTTCCGCTCTAGTTTGGTATTTTGTCGGACCTGAGCCCAAAGCGAGTTACATGCTGGTCGTCGCCACCACGGTACTTATCATTGCCTGCCCATGCGCACTGGGCTTAGCTACTCCGTTATCGGTCACTGTTGGTATTGGTAAGGCCGCTGAACTTGGCATTCTGATAAAAGATGCGGATGCACTCCAACTCGCCAGTAAAGCGGATGTGGTTGTGTTTGATAAAACCGGCACTCTGACACAAGGCAAGCCAAGTGTTCAAGATGTCTTTGTTCATAACACCAGTAAAGAAAGCCTCTTATCTCTTGCTTATGCTGCAGAGCGTCAATCAGAGCACCCGCTAGCCAAAGCCATTTGCGATTATGCTCAAAGCCAGAATACCCCTAATATTCAATTGGAGTCTTTCGAAAACCTACGAGGCCAGGGCATTCAAGCCACTTACCAGTCACAGCGTCTTCATATTGGTTCGCTGCAATTTATGCAAACTCAAGCAATTGATCTTACACCAATGAATCAAGTGATTGACGACTGCGCGCACAACGCTTGGACACCTGTTGCTGTCGCCTTAGATAACCAGCTTATTGGTCTTATCGCCATTGCTGATCCAATCAGGCCAGACGCAAAGCAGGCGATCAGCGCTTTGCAAGAACAAGGCATCCTTACTGTGATGCTCACGGGTGATAACCAACACGTCGCACACGCAATCGGGCAAGAGCTTGGCGTGGATAATATTGTCGCGCAGGTGTTACCTGATGAGAAGGCAAAACATGTTCAATCATTGCAAGCAAAAGGACATGTCGTTGTCATGATTGGCGATGGAATTAATGATGCCCCAGCCCTCGCTATCGCCGATCTCGGAATCGCAATGGGCAGTGGGAGCGACGTCGCCATTGAAAGTGCCCAAATGACCATCTTAAATACTTCTCCGATGGCAGCGGTACATGCGATTCAACTCTCGAGAGCAACACTCAGAAATATGAAAGAAAATTTGCTGGGCGCCTTTATTTATAATGCTTTAGGCATTCCGATTGCGGCTGGCATACTGTATCCATTTTTGGGCTTTTTATTTAGTCCAGTCGTGGCAGGCGCGGCAATGGCCTTATCATCCATTACTGTGGTCAGTAACGCTAACAGGCTGCGACGCTTTCGAGTAAGTTAAAACCTATTGATTATTCGAGGATCTTATGAAGTTCAAAACATTTTTTCACTACACTGATGTCGGTATCAGTAAATGCTTTCACTATTGATGTTGTTAACCATAAATCCCCATATTGTGGCTGTTGTGGTGGTTGGAGTAAATACATGGAAGCCAATGGCTTCAAAGTCACGGAAAAGTTGCACGACAACATGAATGCTGTCAAAAGCCGATTAGGGTTAAACAATCCGAATTTATATTCTTGTCACACGGCTGAAATCGATGGTTATGTCTTTGAAGGCCATATTCCAGCTGAAGACATTAAAGCTTTTTTAGATGATCCACCTAAAGAGGCAAAGGGCCTAACGGTACCAGATATGCCAATCGGTTCTCCGGGTATGGAACATGGAGAGGAAAGTGACAGTTACACTGTTTATGCTTTTAATGGCCAAAATCAAATATTCAAATATTCAAATATTGCGACCACAAAGGTAACGACGAATAAAATAAAGCCCAGTAGACGACCGACTGGGCTTTACCTAATTAGACAGTTAATATGGATATGAAATTAGAAACCGTAAGATGCGCCGACTAAGAATGCATTATTTACTAGACTATCACCTTTAGCATTTTCTGCACCATGTGCTTGACTACGAAACTCGACGTATGGCTGTACTCCTTGACGAGTCCATGTGGCACGTAGCTCATGATCCATAGTCTCAGATTCAATCAAATAAATGTTGTTGTAGCTCAATGTAACATCTTCATTCATCATGTAACCAATACGGTTATCCATACGATAATCTGTTTTTGCATCTGCGTCAGTCGCATCGATGTGTGCACGAGTACGGTTACTTAGAGAAATACCATTGTCGAAATTGTAACCAATTTTGATCAAAGGACGATATTGGATGGTTTTACCAGCAGAAAATAGGTGTTGGTAGCCAGCTGCAACCCAAAGTTGATCAGTGATATTGAATGCTTGTTCACCACCGATAGTGATGGCTGGTGTTGTATTGCCTGCGCCACCATTTTTTGTTTCTAGCTTACCTAATTGAATACCGTCAAACTCAGAGTACACCGTGAAACCGCCCAATTGGTTATCGAAAGTATGTCCTGCTTCTAGTGTTGATGTGATATCTGAACCATGAATTCGACCATCATCGTGAAATTGGATATTACCTGTTACATATGATGAACCAGCAAAAGCGCTTGATGCGAAAACAAGAGAAAGTGCACTGAGTGCGAAAATATTTTTCATAATATTACTGCCTTTATTTATTACGTTATGCAATAAGATATTGGGCTATCACTTGCCTCCTCATTACAAACATTAGGATATGCCTTCCTAGCGACAGCAATACTGCGCAATTTTATCCCTATTGAGAAATTAATCATTAAAAAAGGTGATCCAACTCAAAATCCAACTTCCAATAAAATAGAAAAGTCATTGGATACAGTATGTTGAAATGAAAGATGAGAATTTACAAAAAAATAAAATGTGATATTGAGCTTATTAATTCAAAAATTTAAACAGATAATCAGACTCGAGATCACAATATTGTTATTTTTGTAATTAGCGTGATTCCTAATAATTAATGGATAATCAGATATGGATCACACTTATTTTACAGGAAAAATAAACAAAACCCTCAACAGGTGTTGAGGGTTTGAGTAAAAAACCATGGTATTAGTGCATGATTAACGGAATTACTTCACACTTGTCACGCGACTTACTTTCTCACCAGAAGCAGAAATCGAACGAATGAATACTTCATCATCTTGTACATTTGGGCGAGCGTTGTCTGCATAAGTCAGCCAATTCTTACCATCTAGAGAGTATTGCAGTGTAGCACCTGGGAACTGAACATTCATTGCCAGTATGCCGTTTTCGATTTTCGCACCAGGGACTGGTAAACGATAGTCGATACCTGATTTTTCTAACTTAGCCAGTTCTCTTTGGCCCAATACGTTAGCAAAACGATTGTAGTCTTGGTTTAGAGAAGCTTTGTCGACCAAGTTAGTATCTTGAGAGTATTCAACACCCACTTTATAGCCGTTTTCCCAATCCGCACGGTGCCATGCTCGTTCAGCTGCCGCTAACACACGTGGGAAGACCATATACTCGTATTGCTCATCATTGCGTACTGTTTCGGACCAAAGCTGCGCAGATAGGCCATAGAAAGGTTTCGCCTCAATTTCACCTTTACCTGTAAAACCGTTACCATCACGGTCTAAAGACGTTTCTGCATTTTGTGGCATATTTTCTGGTGCAAAACCAAACATTTTACGAGTGTCAGTAGCACGTGTTGCCCAGTAATAACCGCGCTCTTTCGGGTCAACTTCATACGGCATGTCCATGTAAACGTAATCTGGATTAGAGATAATTACGTCATAACCTTTCTTAGCCCAATTATATACTGATGATGTTCCTCCCCAGTACAACACATCCCAGAAATTTACGCGTTTATTTTTAGTAGCAAACGCTTCTGCACCATCACTGTACTTAAGGCCATCTTGCCATGCCTGAAAGTTTGGAATGCCTTTTTGAGCAACAATTTTAGAGACTTGTTCGGCAAAGTGGCTTGGTAAATGCGCAAAATCACTCACCGTTCCATCATCAATCAAAACCTGACATTGCGGAGACTGAGCAAATGGTTTGTCTTGTTTAGACAGGTCAATAACGCCTTTCCAACTTGTTTTCTCTTCAGCATTAACATCTTGAAAACCTGCGCCAAGTTTAATGTTTTTCGCTTCATCACCACCAAAGTGCCAAGTCGTTAGAGGAGCGCCCGCCTCTTTATGCATCGCTGCCACTTCTGAGATAACCTTATCAACAAAACGAGTCGACGATTCCATACATGGATTGATAAAGCTTTGCTTGTCATAAAACTGGACGGTTGTCACGTTTGATGTATCTTTTGGATCCATCAGGCGATATTCATTCGCTTCTGTTTCTTTGCCTTCTGCCATCAAACGGTCATAACGTGCTTCCATTGAAACAACAGCAGCACGTGCGTGAGCTGGCATATCGATTTCAGGAATGATTTCGATATTACGTGCTTTAGCATACTTAACGATATCGACGTAATCTTCTCTACTAAAGTGACCAGAGCCAAAGTTATCTGTTGTGGCGCCAGAACCTAGCTGAGGTAATAAACAGTTTTTCTCTTCAGTATCAAAACAACGTTTAGCACCGATGTCTGTTAGCTCAGGAAGACCAGGAATTTCTAAACGCCAACCTTCATCATCTGTCAGGTGCAGGTGAAGTTTATTCATTTTATACGCAGCCATTTGGTCTAACGTAGCAAGCATTGCTTCTTTTGAGTGGAAGTTACGCGCTACATCGACCATGACACCACGGTATTCAAAACGAGGAGCGTCTTTAATTGTCAGTTGTGGCAATGTGTCTACATTGTTGGTATCGACTAAACCAAAGATGGATTGTACAGCATAGAAAGCGCCCGCTTGGTCAAAGGCTTTGATCGAAACACCATTATCTTTGATGATCATTTCGTAAGCACCGGATTTGCCCATGTCGCCTTTAAAGCTTGCTGGTGAAATTTGAACGCTGACAGGTAAATCACCTTTTACGTCTATACCAATCACTTCTGCGCGATCTTCAAGAGCGGCAAATTGAGTAGCATCGAACGCATCTTTAGGCAATCCAAGACCTGACGAAATATTCACCTTGCCTTTCTCTGCTTCAACAAACATTGGTGTTGGCAATAAAGTCGTTGAAACATCTTGCTTCGCTAAGCCTTGGTTTTTCTCAAAACGAGATACCGCATTAGCAAATACATTATTATCGTCTGGAGTACGTTTTAGGTGGTTACCTTCTAAGCCTTTAACAAATGATGCAATATCTTCAGTATTTAAAGAAGCAATCATCTTTGGTTCTGCATCTGGCGCAGCAATGAAAGCACCTGGCATGAAATCAGTTTCGAATAATTGCCAGTACTCAGCAATCAGAGGAAGTACCATCTCCTCCCCTGCGGCAAAACCATCAAACTTGTCTGTCGGTTCTAACTTATGTAGGTCACCCGTTACGCGAGAAACGTTGAACTGCTCATTATCTACATCCAGAATGAGACGGATACTATGGAAGTAAATCGCCCAATCTTTTGAGTCAACTGCCTCACCTTGATTAACAAGAGTCATGTTTACTTTATTACACGATGCCCATTCAGCACCCATATCTTGACAAGCAAGGCCTTCATTTACGCCGTGATTAGTCACCATCTCGTATTTAATATCAAGATTACCAGCAAGAGTATCGACTACTTGCTGCTGTGAATTTTGTAGTGAAGTGCAACCTGCTAATGTCGCAAGAATAGAAACAGCAATCAAACTAGGTTTAAACATTTTACTTTTCCTAAAAAGTCAGGGGTGTAACCGCAACTGATAAAAATGCACATCGAAAACGCGATGCGCTTAACAATTTCATCTACAATACAACTCATTAATTCTAGGCGTAAAATTATTAAAAATAAGGAGTGACCTACTTCAAATTACACTGTGGGTACAATTATAAAAATCCATCAAATTCATAATCTTATAATAAACGTCAAAAACGGAAATATTTTTTTGACAAGTTTAATATGACGAAGATCACAACATAAACTTAACTTATGGTGGTTTTATAAGATTTAGATCACGTGAAAATGTGTGTTGCGTTTTATGATATCCCAAGTATCACTCTATCTTGTGGAATAGATCACAATTACACTTTATTAAAAGTTTCTAATTTTTCTGGAAATGACGATTTTGACGTGAAATATTATTAGATAAATAACTAACTTTAAGGCTCAACAAGATATGCTCCGACTTCCATCTTATATAGCTGCTTTGATATTACTTTTAATTACTCATACGGCTCATGCACAACCTCAACATTGGCTTGCCAAAAAAGGCAAAACAGAACTCATGATCATTGGTTCAATTCACGTAGGTGATGATAGCATGTACCCACTCCCAACCAATGTCACAGCTTTCCTTAAGAACAGTGATGGTCTCATCGTAGAAGCCGATATAAGAGATGCAAACAATATTACTCCCCCAAAACCACGATTATTGGCTCGACAGGTTTTAGATAAAAAGCAACGTGCACACCTTAAAGCTATTGCAAGCGAATTTGGCCTAAACGAGGAAAATCTGCTTGATTCCCCACCTTGGTCTGCGGCACTGACCATTGAGGTATTGCTAGTGAATAAGCTGGGCTATCAATCTGAACAGGGCATCGACATGCATTTAATCGAGCTTGCTGAGCAAAATGATGTCCCGCTCCTTCCTTTAGAAACTGTCCAATTCCAGTTAGATCTTATTGCTAACCAACATGATGGAGGCAAAGAGCTATTACTTGCCTCAATGGAGGACTTTAGAAATGGGCAAAGCTTAGTTAAGTGCTTAATAAACAGCTGGAAGAATGGCGATTTAAAGACCATCGAGAATATCACCCAACATCAAGAAACCTGCGATGAGTTTAATGATGCTTTCCTTTACACACGCAATCGCGATTGGGCAAATAAAATCGATTCAGGGAAAATATTTTCCAAAAAAGATGGTCACTATACCTTGGTCGTTGGCAGCCTTCATTTAATTGGCAAAGACAACCTTATTGATTTACTTAAGCAACGAGGCTTTCACATTCAGCCCCTAGGCAAAACGGTTCCTACTGTATGTGATACATAACAAAGATTGAGCTTACAAACGCGACTTTGCTAATCCC
>NZ_BJXJ01000032.1 GCF_007990935.1 Vibrio sagamiensis NBRC 104589 | reverse complement strand
ACTTTCTTTTTGATATGTGGTAATAGCTCTCATTGTGCTTAACAATGATTACGGACGCGGGGTGGAGCAGCTTGGTAGCTCGTCGGGCTCATAACCCGAAGGTCGTCGGTTCAAATCCGGCCCCCGCAACCAAATTCTAGATAGTCTAATAGTTATTTTTAATAACATTTAGATTTTCTAAGGATGTGGAACCAGATAGAGTCTTAGTTTCACAGCCCATTCTCTTATGAGAATATGCGACACTAGCTCAGTTGGTAGAGCGCAACCTTGCCAAGGTTGAGGTCACGAGTTCGAACCTCGTGTGTCGCTCCAATGTATTAAGTGAGAATATAATTTAGATAGCAGTTCTTACTTAACAACTTCCTGTATATGTTCATCATCAGGATCGCTATACCCCCTCAATAAGTACGAAAAGAGCCCTATAGTATAGGTTGCTTAACTTTTGTATGAGGAAGCAGCTCTTACCGTACTTGTAAATTAAGGTATTCAGCGCGCTATAAATAATAAGCATTGAGCGATAAAGGGGCTTATTTATAGGTCATTAAGGCCTAAGTAATGTGCCTAAAGCCAGTATCGCTAGCTTACTATTGCTCTTTCATCATGCTGAGAAGCATTATCCCCAACAATAGGTGTCGTTCTGCAGGATTTAATAGCAGATTTATCCACTCGATTTTGAAACATGTTTATATTAATCAAGCATTGAATATATGGGTTTCTGAGTGCCTTTCAACTTTTTATTAACAGAGTTACCCACAGCACTCAATCTGTGGATAAGTTGGTTGATAAAGTGTTTTCTCTTTTGGATAAATGTAAACCTGGTGAATGATCTTACAATTTAATAGAAAGGCTAAAATTTAATTTTTCCCTTTAAGTTATTGTTATAAATCGATTAAATATTATTTCTTGCTAAAAAAAATCATATAACTAAGATCTTTACTGGATTTTTTTTTGATCTTAATCATCAGTTTCTCTTGTGCTTAACTTTTTTCAGTAGCCTATTTTTTCTAATCTGGTATCTTTTTTTCCACATTGAATAAATAAGAGCAATATAATGGCCTGCTTATGTTCAAAAACTTCCAATTTTGTATCAATAAAACACACCATTTTGTAATAATTAAAGAGTTTTGCATTCATTGAAAGCTATCAATGAACTTAAGACTGATGCGTCAATAAAAATTATGCGTCTCTGGGTAATCCCTTTTCGATGATTCTTATCAAACGTTGCTGTTTGGTGTCTGAGCTCTCGGTACGATTGAATGAAAGTTGCTTAATTTGCTGTTCTAAAGCCCATTCAATATGTTTATCTAGAAGACTGCTGTGCCCGCGTCGTGCTTCCAGTGATTCTATCGCTTTCTGGCTGTATTCAGCATTACCTAAAGCGATGGCGATATTTCGTAGCCATTGAACGTGTCCAATACGACGAATGGCTGAGCCCTCCATAGATTTTAGAAAGGTAGCTTCATCCCAGTTAAATAGAGTAATAAGGTCGGGATTTTGAAGGCTATTACGGCGATGGAAATCTTTTTGTTCGGCAATATTTGCGAAGCGGTTCCATGGGCAAACAAGCTGGCAATCATCACAACCATAAATTCGATTACCAATCGGTTTGCGAAATTCCTCAGGAATAACGCCATCAAATTCTATGGTGAGGTAAGAAATACAACGTCGAGCATCAACAACTTTATCTGACACAATGGCTTGAGTTGGGCAAGAGGTAATGCAAGAGCTGCATTTGCCACATTGGTCTTGGCTGGGTGGATCAACTGGCAGAGGCAGGTCTATCAGTAGTTCACCTAGGAAAAACCATGATCCACAATCCTTGTCTAAGATGAGAGAATGCTTGCCCGTCCAACCTAACCCAGCCTTTTGAGCCAGTGGTCTTTCTAGAATAGGTGCTGAATCGACAAAAGGTCGGTAACCGAGTTGTTTTACTTCTTTTTCGATACGTTGACCAAGTTTATTGAGTTGTTTTCTTACCAGCTTGTGATAGTCACGTCCTAGCGCATAACGGCTAATGTAACCATGATTGCGATTGGCCAAATTCGTGGCGAATCCGGCTTCGGGTGGTAAATAATCCATACGTACGCTGATCGCACGAATAGTTCCAGGTAAAAGCTCTTCTGGTCGAGCCCGCATCATACCATGACGAGCCATCCAATCCATAGAGCCGTGGTAATTGGAGTCCAACCACCTTTGCAAGGCTGTTTCATGTTCACTAAGATCAACATCACAAATACCGACTTTCTGAAAGCCAAGTTCTTTGCCCCAGATTTTGATTTGATGTGCGAGTTGTGTGTAATCCATGTTATATCACCAAGAAAAAGGGGGCGCATCTTAACGGATCTGATAAGAGGGTGCCACTAGAAAGTCTAGCAAATAAGAGTAATCAACGTGCTGAGTTGAAATATATGATCGATTTATCTTCGATAAAAAAGAAGATTTGGACTTTTTCTGTACTTTTTTTATATATATGACATTTGAGAGCTTGTTTATCAAAACCAACACAGTTTACTATTCTTGTTATTTTGATTTTTTACAGTCGACGAGCATCAGTCAGAGAAGCAATAATGAACACAAAACAATTTAATCTTAAAAATGAGCATGAAACAGTCGCTTTGGGTTCGGCATTAGCTCAAGTGTGTTCTCAGCAAACAACCATTTATTTACATGGTGATTTAGGGGCGGGCAAAACAACGTTTAGTCGAGGATTTATTCGTGCTCTTGGTCATCAAGCTAATGTGAAAAGCCCAACTTATACTTTGGTAGAACCTTATCAATTGGATGCATTTCAGGTTTACCATTTTGACCTTTATCGGCTAGCTGATCCTGAAGAACTGGAGTTTATGGGGATTCGCGATTATTTTACACATGATGCTATTTGCTTAGTGGAGTGGCCTGAAAAAGGGCAGGGTTTATTACCACAGCCAGATTTAGACGTGAATATACGCTATGTCGGTGAGCAAAGGGTTGCTGAGCTAACGGCGAATAATGATTACGGAATACAGTTACTAAGTTTGTTGGAGCTATGTTGATTTTCTCAAAATTTAGAGCTGCAGTGACTTTATTTACTGCTGCCTTTGTTCTTATTCCTCACTTGGTGCTAGCTAACGTTGTTAAAAGTTTTCGAGTTTGGCCTTCACCTGATGAAACTCGTGTTGTCATTGATTTGAGCTCAGAAGCGAATTACTCCTACTTTTCTCTTTCTGGCCCTGATCGTCTTGTTGTGGATTTGAAAAATACCACCATGCAAGCGAAGTTACCTTTAAATGTTACTGAAAGCCCAGTTTTAAAGCGTGTTCGCAAGAGTACACCTCCAGCTAAAGGGACCTATCGTTTGGTCTTCGAGCTGAAGCAAGCGGCGAATGCAGAGCTTTTTACGCTTAACCCTACTCCAGGAGGTCAGTACGGTCATCGTTTAGTGGTTGATTTACCACATGGCAAAAAAGTCGTTAAGCCGAAAACGGAAAAATCATCGAATACAACAACGCCAAGCAAAGACATGAGCAGTGTCAAACGAGGGCAAGAGATTTTAATTGTGATTGACCCAGGGCATGGTGGTGAAGATCCTGGCTCGATTGGTCCATCTCGTCGTAAGTATGAAAAAGATGCGGTATTGAGCATTGCTCATAAGCTGGCAGCTAAATTGAACGCTGTGCCAGGCGTTAAAACTCGTATGACGCGCTCTGGTGATTACTTTGTCAACTTGAACCGACGTGTCGCCATCGCCCGTGAAAATGATGCCCACTTACTGATCTCCGTGCACGCTGATGCTTTTACTTCTTCGAAGCCTCGTGGAGGTTCTGTATTTGTTTTGAACACGCGTCGAGCCAATACAGAAATTGCTCGTTGGGTTGAAAACCACGAGAAACAATCAGAACTCTTAGGCGGTTCAGGTACTGCTTTCGTGAGCAATACGAAAGATAAAAATGTTAACCAAACCTTGTTAGACCTACAGTTTAGCCACTCTCAGAAGGAAGGCTATAAACTGGCGAAAGAGATTTTAGGTGAAATGGGGAAAGTGGCGCGCTTACATAACTCGAAACCCATTAATACTAGCCTCGCGGTGTTACGCTCACCTCAAATTCCATCGGTATTGATTGAAACGGGCTTCATTTCTAATCCAACAGAAGAAAAGCTACTATTTCAGCGTGCACACCAAGATAAATTAGCCAGTGCGATAACAAAAGCGGTAGTGAAATACTTAAAAGAGAACCCTCCAGAAGGAACGGTATTCTCTTCAACACACAAGCCAATTGTACATACGGTTAAGCGTGGAGAGTTCCTATCGGTCATTGCTCAGAAATATGGCACATCGACAAAAGCGATCATGAGTGAAAACAACCTCAAATCCAGTCATGTAAAAGTAGGGCAAAAACTCACAATTTTTGCTGGTGCTTCTTCACCATCTGCAGTACCAGCTCAGCGTAGCTCGGTGAGAACAGAAACGATTATACACACCGTTAAATCTGGCGAGTTTTTAGGAAAGATTGCCAGTCATTACAAAGTGAAAGTCGCAGATATCCGCCGAGAAAATAATCTTAAGTCGGATACCTTGTGGGTTGGAAAGAAACTAAAAATCACCGTGGCAGTCAAAGATAAGCCTGTGCAAAAGCACAAAGTCGCCCGCGGTGAGTATTTAGGCAAAATTGCGAAGAAATATGGTGTCAGTATGGCCAGTTTACGTAAGGCCAATAAATTGCGTTCAGACACGTTACATGTTGGACAGGTTCTGATTATTCCTAACAACTAGATGAGCTTAAACCTATCATGACGATTAAGATTTTACCGGCTCGATTAGCCAACCAAATTGCTGCAGGAGAAGTGGTCGAAAGACCCGCCTCCGTGGTCAAGGAATTGGTTGAAAACAGTCTTGACTCTGGTGCCACCCGTATCGATATCGATATCGAAAAAGGCGGCGCTAAGCTAATTCGTGTTCGGGATAACGGTAAAGGTATTGTTAAAGATGAATTAGGTTTAGCGCTTAGTCGCCATGCGACATCGAAAATTCACACCTTGGATGATCTTGAAGCCATCATGAGCTTAGGCTTTCGTGGTGAGGCTCTCGCAAGTATCAGCTCGGTATCACGCCTGACCATAACTTCACGTCCCGCGACTCAGGAGCAAGCTTGGAGTGCTTACTCCGAAGGGCGGGATATGGAAGTAAAGTTACAGCCAACAGCACACCCTATCGGGACATCGGTAGAAGTGTTGGATCTGTTTTTTAATACTCCTGCACGCCGAAAGTTTCTGCGAACTGAAAAAACAGAATTTACTCATATTGATGAGCTGCTAAAACGGATTGCCTTGAGTCGTTTTGATGTGACGATTAATGTACGTCACAACGGTAAAATGGTCCGCCAATATCGAGCGGCAACCAATCAATTGCAAATGGAAAAGCGTATCGCGGCTGTATGCGGTAATGGTTTTGTTCGCCATATGCTGCGAATTGAGTTGGAGCATCAAGGTCTCAAGCTGCATGGTTGGATAACCACACCAGAAGGTGCTCGGCAGCAAAGTGATTTACAATACTGCTATGTCAATGGCCGGATGATGCGTGACAAGTTAATCAATCACGCGATTCGTCAGAGTTACTCGATGAGTCTTAAGCCAGAGCAGTTTGCCGCTTATGTGTTGTTTATAGAATTGGATCCTCACCAAGTGGATGTCAACGTTCATCCTGCGAAGCATGAAGTGCGTTTCCACCAAGCCAGATTAGTGCACGATTTTATCTATCAAGCGCTTGCTGATGCTTTAGCCCAAGGTTCGGTTGTCGATACTCCACAAGTTAATGAGTCCGCATTTCATTATGCTTGTGAGCCATCTGCCGATGAGCAGCATGCTGAACCACAAAAGGTGACTGAACAGTCTGTTCCTAAGCAGGTCTATCAAGCAATTAATGATACTCCGGCTTATCCTGGACGCAACGATTATGAAACCAACCCTAGAGCTGAAAGCGGCAACCGTTTTTCAGCTCGAGAATCTGACACAGCAGAGAGGATAACCACGACCGATTGGATTGAGTCTAAGCCGCTTTTAAAACAGAAACCTCAGCAGGAACGATACACTGAGCCAGCACCAAGCCAACAAGAAGTGCGTGCTTATCAGGAGTTATTACAAACTCCAGAGGATAACGACAATGTTCCAGCACAGCTAGCATCTAAACAGTCAGCGTCTAAACAATCTGCTTCAGAACCGTCGGCCCCTGAACGGCGAGTACCGAAACCGTTAACCTCAAACGAGTCTTTACCAGCGCTTACTCAATTGGGTAAAGCGTTAGCCATTGTGGATCAACAGTTTGTGCTAATGAGCAGTAGTCATGGGGTCGCTTTAGTCGCACTCACGAAAGCTGAGTTTTATCGAACGCAAGGACAGCTTACCCCTGTTCATGAGCCCTTAAAGGCGCAGCCTCTTTTGGTGCCACTATCGATAAAAATAGAGCCTGAATTACTCAACTTAGTGACAACACATCAGCGCTGCTTTGCTCAACTTGGTATTCAGCTTAAGCTGCGTAATGATAAGTCAGTGATGGTTATGGGTGTCCCTTCGCCTTTGCGACAACAAAATTTACAATCTTTAATCCCAGATCTGTTATCTTACGCGCAAACGCGAATAAAGAGAGAGAACGTCGCAGAAGGCGTTATCATGGCTGAGCTTATCGATTGGCTTGCTATTCAGGTTACGACGGTGAAGAACCATTATACTCTTTCTGAAGCAATTCAAATTATTGCAGAAATTGAGCAGCTCAAACATGGTGTATTACCATTGGAGGATACAGAGTTTGTATCCGCTGTTGACTTTTCTTCCACTATTGCCAAATTAAAACCATGACAGATAAATTACCTTTGGCTCTCTTCTTGATGGGCCCCACCGCATCAGGGAAGACGGAGTTAGCAATACGTTTACGGGAAAAATATCCGGTTGAAATTATCAGTGTAGATTCAGCTTTGATCTACAAAGATATGAATATTGGTACAGCAAAGCCAGATGAGCGCGAGTTGGCGCTTGCTCCTCATCGCTTGATCAACTTGCTCGATCCTAAGGAAGCCTACTCAGCAGCCGATTTTCGACGTGATGCCTTACAGGCAATGGCTGAAATTGTTCAACAAGGAAAAATTCCGCTGCTGGTTGGTGGAACCATGCTGTACTATAAGGCGTTACTTGAAGGGTTATCACCTCTTCCGGCTGCAAACTCGGAGATTCGTCAGCAAATTGAGCAAGAAGCATTGACTAAGGGCTGGTCGGTGTTGCACGATGAACTTAGCGAGATAGACCCGGTATCAGCCGCGAGGATTCACCCTAATGATCCTCAACGTTTATCTCGTGCGCTGGAAGTCTTTCGTATTTCAGGTAAAACTTTAACAGAATTAACACAGACGAAAGGCGAACCTTTGCCATATAGTGTAAAGCAGTTTGCAATAGTCCCCAAGGATAGGGCAGAACTCCATCGTCGAATTGAATTACGCTTCGATAAAATGATGAAGGCAGGATTTGAAAGTGAAGTAAAGGCGCTGTATGCGCGTAAAGACCTCCATATTGATCTTCCTTCAATCCGTTGCGTAGGTTATAGACAGATGTGGGAGTATTTGGATGGTAACTGCACCCGAGATGAAGCGGTTTTCCGTGGAATCTGTGCAACCCGTCAATTAGCCAAGCGTCAAATCACCTGGTTACGCAGCTGGAATGATTTAACTTGGTTGAATAGCGATAATGTTGATAAATCACTTGGTATCATATCGGATGCAATAGCATCTGCTTGATGTCAATGTGTATAATGTGATCGTTTTTGCGTGAATGCATTCTCAAGTTCATCGTTGTTGGCGCTTCCTAAACTTAGGTGCTACAAACTTAGAGTGCTTTTTGATTCGTTTAGCACATATGCAAAGTTGTACCTTTGCATTGCACCAATTGCTAAATAATTACAACAACAAATTAAATAAGGAAAAATAAAATGGCTAAGGGGCAGTCTTTACAAGACCCATTCCTAAATGCGTTACGTCGTGAACGTATTCCAGTTTCGATTTATCTTGTGAATGGTATAAAGTTACAAGGTCAGATTGAATCTTTCGATCAGTTTGTCATTCTATTGAAGAATACTGTAAACCAAATGGTATATAAGCATGCAATTTCTACCGTTGTACCGGCTCGTCCTGTTAGCCATCACAGCGGTGAGCGCGCTCAAGGTGAGCGTCCACAAGATAAAGCTGAAGATTAATTTTTAATTAACATGTTCATTAAAAGAGGTTGATTGCTTGTTTGACCGTTATGAATCCGGTGAGCGAGCCGTACTTGTTCATATCAACTTTACGCAAGAAGGGGAGTGGGAAGACCTAGCTGAATTTGAAATGCTAGTTTCTTCTGCTGGAGTAGAGGCACTGCAGGTTTTGACTGGTAGCCGCCGCTCTCCGCACCCCAAATACTATGTTGGAGAGGGTAAAGCTCAGGAGATTGCAACTGCTGTGCAATTATCTGGGGCTGAAATCGTGATTTTTAATCACTCCCTCTCTCCTGCCCAAGAGCGTAACCTAGAAGCGTTGTGCAAGTGTCGAGTTCTCGACCGTACTGGTCTAATCCTTGATATTTTTGCCCAACGAGCTCGAACACACGAAGGTAAATTACAAGTTGAGTTAGCTCAGCTTCGGCATATTTCCACTCGTTTGATTCGAGGGTGGACGCACCTTGAAAGGCAAAAAGGCGGTATAGGCCTTCGAGGTCCGGGTGAAACCCAGCTTGAGACGGATCGTCGTTTATTGCGTGATAGAATTAAAACCATACTTCGTCGCTTAGAAAAGGTTGCGAAGCAACGAGAACAAGGACGGCGTGCTCGAAACCGAGCCGAAATTCCAACAGTTTCCCTCGTCGGTTACACCAATGCTGGTAAATCGACGCTATTCAATCGTATAACTGAAGCGGGGGTGTATGCCGCCGATCAATTATTTGCAACACTCGACCCTACATTACGTAAGATAGAATTAGCAGATGTGGGGCCAGCTATCTTAGCTGATACGGTTGGTTTTATCCGCCACTTACCTCATGATTTGGTTGCTGCATTTAAAGCAACATTACAGGAAACGCAAGAAGCTGACATTTTGTTACATGTTGTTGATGCCAGTGATGAGCGTTTTCGTGAGAACATTCAAGCTGTTCACGATGTATTAGAAGAGATAGACGCACATGAAGTGCCAAGTCTCATTGTCATGAATAAGATTGATAATTTAGAACAACCACTTCCACGTATTGATCGTGATGAGCAAGGCATGCCTAATACGGTTTGGGTATCCGCGATGGATGGAATCGGTATTGAGTTACTGTTTGAAGCACTAACTGAGCGGTTAGCGTCGAAAATGGTAGAATATCAATTGCGTGTTCCTCCCGAATACCAAGGAAGAATTCGTAGTACATTCTTCCAAATGAAGTGTATACAACGTGAGAAGTATGACCAAGAAGGTAACCTGTTGATCGATATTCGAATGCAGCAAGTGGATTGGTCTAGACTTGAAAAAAGAGAAGGGGCAGTTTTAGTCGACTTTATAGTCACTTAAAGGACTGCTACAGTATAACGTCATATCAAATGATGGAGCTTTCTAATGGCGTGGAATGAGCCTGGAAATAACAACGGCAATAATGGCCGCGATAAGGACCCATGGGGTAATAATGATCGTGGCAGCCAACGTCCTGGTGGGCGAGAACAAGGTCCACCAGATCTTGATGAAGTGTTTAACAAACTGAGTCAAAAGTTGGGTGGTAAGTTTGGTAAAAAAGGCGGCGGTAGTTCACCTACCAGCGGTGGTGGCGGTGCAATTGGCTTTGGTGTCGTTGCACTCATCTCGATTGCTGTTTGGTTCTTTGCTGGCTTTTATACTATTGGTGAAGCAGAGCAAGGCATCATCTTACGTTTAGGTAAATATGAACCTGAGGTTGTTGTTGAACCTGGTTTGAACTGGCGTCCTCGCTTTATCGATGAATATCGAGCTGTGAACGTTCAAGCGATTCGTTCACTACGTGCCTCTGGTCTAATGCTGACCAAAGATGAGAACGTTGTGACAGTTGCAATGGACGTTCAGTATCGTGTTGCTGACCCGTATAAATATTTATATCGTGTCACCAATGCCGATGATAGCCTACGTCAAGCGACAGATTCAGCGCTTCGTGCTGTGATCGGTGATTCATTAATGGACAGTATTTTAACAAGTGGTCGACAACAAATCCGTCAAAGCACTCAAGAAACTCTGAATCAGATTATTGATAGCTATGACATGGGTTTAGTTATTGTGGATGTCAACTTCCAATCTGCTCGTCCACCAGAACAAGTAAAAGATGCTTTTGATGATGCTATTGCTGCTCGTGAGGATGAAGAGCGTTTTGAACGTGAAGCAGAAGCATACCGTAATGATATTCTTCCTAAGGCAACAGGTCGTGCTGAACGTCTGAAGAAAGAAGCGCAAGGTTATACTGAACGTGTAACAAACGAAGCGCTTGGTCAAGTGGCGCAGTTTGAAAAGCTTTTACCTGAATATCAAGCGGCTCCTGAAGTAACACGCGATCGTTTGTACCTTGATACGATGGAAGAGGTATATTCAAGCACATCGAAAGTACTTATTGATTCTGAATCTACTGGCAATATGTTGTATTTACCGATCGACAAACTTGCTGGTCAAGAAGGGACAACACAAACAAAACGTAAATCAAGCTCGTCTTCGACTTACGATAAAATTGAGTTGGAATCTCAGAGTACTAAAAGTACAACGAATACACCATCTCGCTCAACAAGTACACGTCAAGGGAGATACTAAGAATGCGTAAGTTAATGATCCCTGTACTGGTCATCGCTCTAGCTTTGATGTTGATGTCATTGTTCGTTATCCCAGAAGGTGAACGTGGCATTGTGGTTCGATTTGGCCGTGTCTTAAAAGATAACAATGACGCCACGCGTATTTATAGTCCTGGTTTACATTTCAAAATGCCATTGTTTGATAGTGTGAAACAATTAGACGCACGTATCCAAACGATGGATGGGAGAGCGGACCGTTTCGTTACTTCTGAGAAAAAAGATGTAATCATTGATTCATACGTAAAATGGCGTATTGAAGATTTTGGTCGTTACTATCTTGCGACTGGGGGAGGTAATTCTTTAACGGCTGAAGCACTATTGGAACGTAAAGTGACCGATGTTTTGCGTTCTGAGATTGGTTCCCGTGAAATCAAACAAATTATTTCTGGGCCACGTAAAAAGAGCCAAGAGCTTGTTGGTAAGGTAGAAGATGATCTCACCACAGAAGCAGCATTAAAGGCACTAGAAATTGATGGTGAACGTGACTTAATTATGTCTGAAGTACTTAACGATACTCGTGAAAGTGCAATGAAAGACTTAGGGGTTCGCGTTGTTGATTTCCGTATTAAGAAAATCAACCTACCTGATGAAATCAGTGAGTCTATCTATCGACGCATGAGAGCAGAGCGTGAGTCTGTTGCACGTAAATTCCGCTCACAAGGTCGAGAAAAAGCAGAAGTTATTCGTGCACAAGCTGAACTTGAAGTGGCAAAAATTCTTGCTGAAGCTGATAAAACAGCACGAGTAACACGTGGTGAAGCTGATGCTGAAGCGACAAAGATTTACTCTAAAGCATACAGCAAAGATCCTGAGTTCTTTACTTTCTTGCGCTCTTTGAAGGCTTATGAGAAATCGTTTAGCTCTAAGAGTGATATGCTTGTTCTGGATCCAACGAGTGAATTCTTCCAGTATATGAATAACGCCAAGGGTATTAAGGCTAAGTAAAGCCTTAATAATAGATTTACATCAAATCATCAATGATAAAAAGGCTCCAGAGATTGGAGCTTTTTTTATACCTAAATCACTGAATAATGCTTAGTTATAGAGTGCTAATACAAGTTAAAAGTAACGAGTTAGACCATCATTATGGCAATTATACTGCCAGCAACGACTAAACATCCTCCAACTCGGCGCAGCTGATTATCAGGTTGTGAACTTAAGTGTGCGATCATTTTACGCCAGCCACTAGGCGCTATTAAAGGTCCTAGTCCTTCTAAAATTAAGACTGTCCCAATTGCTAACCAAATAGAACTTGTCATTGTGTATTCCAGTTTATTAAAGAAAAGTAAATATTATCAGCGATGTATTGATTTAGAAATCTACAATGTTGTTTAATTCATTACCGAAGTATTAATACAGTGAACAAAAAATGACTGCAAGGAAGACGATTCGGTGCTAGAATCCATTTTTAACTAGCAATCAGACTTGGAAAGATGGGAAATAACGTAGTCGTTCTAGGCACCCAATGGGGTGACGAAGGTAAAGGTAAAATTGTAGACCTTTTAACTGAAGATGCAAAATATGTGGTGCGCTATCAAGGCGGTCACAATGCAGGTCACACACTTGTAATTGACGGTGAAAAAACCGTTCTTCACTTAATTCCATCAGGCATCCTTCGCGATAACGTAAAATGCGTTATCGGTAACGGTGTAGTACTGTCACCAGAAGCTCTAATTAAAGAAATGAAACCTCTTGAAGAGCGCGGAATTCCAGTACGCGAGCGTCTTTTCATTTCTGAAGCATGCCCACTTATCCTTCCGTACCATGTTGCTATGGATCAAGCGCGTGAAATCGCTCGTGGTAAAAAAGCAATTGGTACAACAGGTCGTGGTATCGGTCCAGCTTATGAAGATAAAGTAGCTCGTCGCGGCTTACGTGTAGGCGACCTCTTTGATATGGAATCGTTTGCTGAGAAGCTAAAAGAAGTCATGGAATACCATAACTTCCAGCTTGTTAACTTCTACAAAGTTGATCCAGTAAGTTACGATGATGTGCTTGAGCAGGCTAAAGGTTATGCTGAGCTATTGACATCAATGGTTATTGATGTCACTGATGAGCTTGATGCGGCACGTAAACGTGGCGATAAGATCATGTTTGAAGGTGCTCAAGGCACGCTACTGGATATCGACCATGGTACTTACCCGTATGTAACTTCTTCTAACACGACTGCTGGTGGTGTTGCAGCTGGTTCTGGTTTTGGTCCTCGTTATATTGGTTATATTCTTGGCATTGCTAAAGCTTACTGTACTCGCGTTGGTGCAGGTCCATTTCCAACTGAACTATATGATGGCTTAGATAAGCAGGATCCTATTGGTAAACACCTAGGCGATGTTGGCCATGAATTTGGTGCAACGACAGGTCGTCTTCGTCGTACTGGTTGGTTCGATGCGGTTGCAATGCGTCGTGCAATTCAAATCAACTCAGTAACTGGATTTTGTCTAACAAAACTGGATGTACTCGATGGCTTGAAAGAGCTTAAAATCTGTACTGGTTACAAGATGGATGATGGCTCTGTGCTAGAAGTTTCACCAATGGCGGCTGAAGCTTTTGAAAAAGCAACGCCAATCTATGAAACTATGCCAGGCTGGTCTGAGAATACGTTCGGTGCAAAATCTATTGATGAGTTGCCACAAGCGGCACTAAATTACATCAAACGTATTGAAGAGCTGACAGGTGTACCAGTAGATATTATCTCTACTGGTCCAGATCGTAACGAAACCATCGTTAAGGTTCACCCATTTGAATCTTAAGCAACCTTGAATCATAAAAACCGGCGAATAAGCCGGTTTTTTTGTATCTGAAGTTGTCAGTTTGCTTTATTAAAACTGCTGCGGTGGAGGCAAACTTTTGCCGCTAAATCATCATCACACAGGTAAAAATTGTCTAAAGCTTAACGGCTTTTTGCCGATAAGGTTATCAAGCGTCGGAGATCCTATCGTGATCTTTGACTTATTAGAGACCTTACAGAGCGCTATTATGAAGTTAAAGACAGTGGCAGCTTCACTGTTATTGATGCTGAGTGCGACATCGGTGCAAGCAAGTCTTGCTGATGTAGGTGCACCTGTGCCTATATACAGCGAAGCTGAGCTTATTAAGCTAATAGAGCAAAATAAGCATCTGGCACGCGTACGTGCTGATAACTGCCAGTTGGTAGAAGATATTGTCGCACGCGCAACACGTATTAGTTTGCCTTCGTACGAATTTCTCTATGGGGATATGTTGGCATGGGGAGTCTGTGTAGAAAAAGATGTGGCTTTAGGTTTGTACTACATGGAAAACGCAGCGCAGCAAGGCTTACCCGTAGCCTTAGAGCAGTTAGGTCGTTATTATTCTCGTGGCACGTTGGTTCAGCAAGACAAAGAACGTGCGATACCTTATCTTCGTGAAGCTGCAGCAATGGGCAATTTGAATGCGCGTATTCACCTTGCGGAATTGTTATTACGAGATTACGGTAGCCCACTAGATTATGAAGATGCTTATCGTTGGCTCTATAATTCGGTGACGGCAGATAAAAGAAAGCATAAACGTATTTCCGTTTTAAGAAATGGTTTAGAGCAACGCATGCCACAAAATATTATTGCTCGAGCAAAGCGTCGAGATAGTTTTTGGTAAGTATTGATTACTTAATGACAAAAATAACCAAGCCCACAAATGTGGGCTTGATTATTAAATTAACTCTAAATCGTTTTTAAGTTAACGCTATTGTTTTTAGATTAACGTAATCGTTATACCACTTTGTGTGGACCAAAACATTCGTAGTGGAACTGAGTTTGTGGTACACCTATTTCAAGTAACTGTTTTGCAATGTACTGCATAAACCCAACAGGACCACAGAAGAAAACTTGGACATTGTCTTGCTTAAGTGTTGCTTCAATTTGTTTTAAGTCGACAAAACCGGTGAAGTCAAAATCTGTCCCAAGTTGATCTTGTGCCGCTGGTTGGCTGTACCAAACTTGAGAACTGGTATTATCTCTTGTGCTGATTAATTGGTTTACATGTTGTTTGAAAGCATGCTGTTGACTATTTTCAGCAGCATGTACCCAAGTAACTGATGCTTGGTGATCAGTTAGACTTTCTAGCATCGACAGAGTAGGTGTCAAGCCGACACCAGCAGAAATAAGTACGACGGGTGTATCCTTAGCGACATCCATAAAGAAATCACCTGCTGGTGCAGCTAATTTCACTGTGTCACCGATATTAAGATCATCATGTAAGTAGTTTGATACTTTACCTTGCCCTTCACGTTTTACAGAGATACGGTAAGTATCTTCTTGAACTGCAGAAGAGAGACTGTATTGACGAATTTCTTGATTTTCAAACTTATCACTGTTGATGTAAATACCTAGATATTGACCAGGTTTGTAAGCTGATACTGCCTTGCCATCAGTTGGTTTGAAGATAAAGCTACAAATATTTTCACTTTCTGGTTGTTTAGCAATCAATTCAAACTCACGTAGCCCACGCCATCCACCAGTTTGAGTTTCTTTTTCTTGGTAAATTTGCTCTTCACGTTGAATGAAAACGTTCGCCAGCACACCATAAGCTTCTGCCCATGCATCCAGCACTTCTTGGCCTGGGGAAAAAAGTTCGTCAATGGTTGCGAGAAGGTGAGTACCGACTACTTGGTATTGAGCTTCAGTGATGAGAAAACTGGTATGTTTATGAGCGATTTTTTCTACAGCACCCAGCAGCGCTGGTAGGTTGTCGATATTGGTTGCGTATGCACAAATTGCGTTAAACAGTGCTTCACGTTGATCACCATTTCGCTGGTTGCTCATGTTGAAAATATCTTTTAACTCAGGGTTATGAGTAAATAGACGATCGTAAAAATGTGCGGTTAGTTTTGGACCAGTTTCTGCCAAAAGTGGCGCAGTGGCTTTCACAATATCAATAGTTTTTTGACTGAGCATAATGGTGTCCTATTTAAGTTGCATTTTTAATGTATGTTTAATTTGTATCTTAAATGTGTCTTTTTTTCAAGGAAAGATTTACTATATTGCTTATAGAGGAGTAAAAAATGCAATTAACGAGTTTTACTGATTATGCAATCAGAACCTTACTTTTTTTGGCTTCATTACCAAAAAATGAGTTAACTAATATTACAGAAGTCACTAACTTGTTTGGGGTTTCTCGTAATCACATGGTTAAAGTGATTAACCGTCTTGGCCACCTTGGTTATATCCAAACAGTACGTGGTAAGAATGGTGGTATTCGAATTATGAAGCCTGCCAATGCTATTGTCATCGGGCGAGTTGTGCGAGATCTTGAGCCATTAGAATTGCTTAATTGTTCTATTGAAGTGTGCCATATCACCCCCGCTTGTCGTTTAAAAAGTAAATTGGAACAGGCAAAAATGGCATTTTTATCCGAGTTAGATAATTGTACTGTTGCCGATTTGCTCAATGATAACTCAGAGCTTCTCCTCCTTTTGGCTCGCCCATAAATAATATTCATACTTGTAGCCTGATTTTCACAGCTCTCTTTTTTTAAAGCAATTCTGTAGGTTATCAAGAGAGTCAGATATACTAGCTCTATACCTTCCTTGCTAAATAGGCGTGCCTATGTCAGACAATATGCCAAACGATCCTTTTGCCGATCGTGAATCCAAAAATTACGAAAACCCGATCCCCAGTCGTGAGTTCATTACTGAGTTTCTAACTCAAGTGGGTGTACCAATGAATCGTAATGATCTATTTGAAGCACTAAAGCTGGAGGGTGAAGAACATTACGAAGGTTTACGCCGTCGATTACGAGCAATGGAACGTGATGGCCAGTTGGTATTTACCCGCCGACAATGTTACGCATTACCAGAAAAGCTTGAAATGGTGAAAGGTTATGTCATCGGCCATAAAGATGGTCATGGTTGGGTTCGTCCAGAAGGCAGTGTCGGCAAGGATAATGATATTGTCTTACCTCATCACCAAATGAAGCACATTATCCATGGTGATTATGTTTTGGTTCAGCCAACCGAGAACAGCAAGCGCGGACGTCGTGAAGGCCGCTTAATACGAGTCCTAGAAGAGCGTCAAAACCACATTGTTGGTCGCTTTTTTCTTGAGTATGGTTACTCCTATGTGGTCGCAGATGACTCACGTATCAGCCAAGATATTTTGATTCCCAATGAGCATAAAGCAGGTGCTCGTATGGGCAACGTTGTGGTAATTGAAATTACCGATCGTGGCTCTCGCTCACGAGGTATGATGGGGAAGGTTGTTGAAGTTCTTGGCGAAAATATGGCGCCAGGCATGGAAACGCAAATTGCTATTCGTACCCACCAAATTCCTCATGATTGGCCAGAGGCGGTTGACAAGCAGATAGAAAACTTGGGTGAAGAAGTACCAGAAGAAGCGAAAGTTGGCCGCGTAGATCTACGTGAGCTGCCGCTGGTGACCATCGACGGTGAAGATGCGCGTGACTTTGATGATGCCGTTTACTGTGAGAAGAAAAAGAGTGGTGGTTGGCGTTTGTGGGTAGCGATTGCGGATGTCAGTTACTATGTTCGTCCGGATTCTGCATTAGACAAAGAAGCCATTAATCGTGGTAACTCGGTATACTTTCCATCACAAGTTGTCCCTATGCTACCAGAGGTGCTATCGAATGGTTTATGTTCGCTAAACCCACAAGTCGATCGCCTGTGTATGGTGTGTGAAATGACCATTTCTGAGACTGGTAAGCTATCGGGGTATAAGCACTACGAAGCGGTGATGAACTCACATGCTCGCTTAACTTACAGCAAAGTCGGTGCCATCCTTGAAGGCGATGAAGAGTTACGTATGCGATACCATACGTTAGTACCACATTTAGAAGAGCTGCATAGCATGTATAAAGTGCTGAAAACAGCTCGTGATAATCGTGGTGCGATTGAGTTCGAAACCGTAGAGGCGAAGTTCATCTTTAATGCTGATCGTAAGATTGAAAGCATAGAGCCCGTCATTCGTAATGATGCGCATAAGATCATCGAAGAGTGTATGATTCTCGCCAATATTGCGTCAGCGTCTTATGTGGAAAAAGCCAAAGAGCCTTCATTGTATCGCATTCACGAATCCCCAGGTGAGCTGCGTCTGCAAGGCTTCCGAGATTTCCTTAGTGAGCTCGGGCTTGATTTGAAAGGTGGCTTAGAACCTTCACCTACAGATTATGCTGATCTAGTTAAACAAATTGCAGAGCGTCAAGACAAAGAACTGATTCAAACCATGCTTTTACGTTCGATGAAGCAAGCCGTTTACAATGCAGATAATGTTGGTCACTTTGGTTTAGCTTTAAAACGCTATGCACACTTTACTTCACCTATTCGTCGTTACCCTGATTTGCTATTGCATCGTGCTATCAAATACTTAGTGGCTAAAGATCAAGGACGCAACCAAGACCGCTGGACACCAACAGGCGGTTACCATTATTCATTTGATGACATGGATTTCTATGGTGAGCAGTGCTCTATGACGGAGCGTCGAGCTGATGATGCGACTCGTGAAGTGGCGGATTGGTTGAAGTGTGAATACATGCAAGATCACGTCGGTGATGAGCTCGATGGGGTGATTGCTAATGTTACCAGTTTCGGTTTCTTTGTGCGTTTAACTGATCTTCATATTGATGGCTTGGTGCATATTTCTTCTTTAGCTAATGATTACTATCAATTTGATCCAATTGGTCAAAGGCTTATCGGAGAGAGTTTCGGTAACATCTATCGTTTGGGCGATGCGGTAAAAGTGAAAGTTCTGGCGGTTAATTTACATGATAAGCAAATTGACTTTGAATTAATCGAAACAAGCCGTAAGCTACGTGGTGTTGGTAAAACAGCGAAGAAGCGTGTGGCGGAAGCAAAACGCAAAGCGAAAGAGAAAAAGCGTACTGCGACTCGCTCTACTGATAAAGGGAGAAAGCCTCCAAGTGCTCCTCCTATACTAGAACCAACTAAGCGTCCTGAAGTGACTTCCGAGATGCACTCTAGTCAAAAGAGTAGTAACAAGCATGGTGATGGTGCCAAGAAACCTAAGGTCACGAAAGCACGTAAGAAAAAGCCTCACAGTAAGCCAAAAAAAACCAAGCGCAGCAAAAATGATGCTCAATGAGCAGACGTGCACTGTGATTTTTGAGTGTGATGAGTTTAGAGTGTTATGGTGGGTTGGCACAAGTAAATAACCAGAACAACAGGTTAAGTAATGAGTAACGAATTTATCTACGGCATTCACGCAGTGAAGGCGGTATTAGAGCGCGAACCCGAGCGTTTTATTGAGGCATATGTATTAAAAGGTCGTCAAGATGATCGTTTGATGCCTATTTTAAATGATCTCCAAGTATGTGGCGTTTCAATTCAACAGATGTCACGTAAGACACTGGATGACAAAGCGAATGGTGCTAATCATCAGGGTATTATCGCTCGTGTTAAAGCAGCTAAGCAGCTCAACGAAAACGACATTGATGCAATTCTAGCGCAACATGAATCGCCGTTATTATTGATTTTAGATGGTGTAACAGACCCACATAATCTTGGTGCTTGTTTAAGAAATGCGGATGCGGCTGGTGTCGCTGCGATTATTGTACCCAAAGATCGTTCTGCGCCTATGAATGCGACTGTCAGCAAGGTTGCTTGTGGAGCGGCAGAGATTGTGCCATTGGTTCGAGTGACGAATTTGGCTCGGACCATGCGTACGTTGCAAGAGCAAGGTATTTGGTTTGTTGGGACGGCTGGTGAAGCGAGTCATGATATCTATCAGGCAAAACTGACAGGGCCTTTAGCTATTGTCATGGGGGCTGAGGGAGATGGGATGCGTCGTCTTACTAAAGAAACGTGTGATGACTTGATCAAGATACCCATGGCAGGGAGCGTATCAAGCTTAAACGTTTCGGTGGCATCAGGTATCTGTTTGTTCGAAGCTGTTCGTCAACGTTTGACAGCAAAATAGACCATCATTACGAGCGATTTTTGTCATTAAACGCAACAAAGTTGAGTCGCAGTATTAATTACAAAGGATGGTTGACCATCCTTTATTATTTTTTCTATACCCAATGTTTGCACTAACGTGGGTAACGCAATAACTAGGGAAATTATGACCCAACATACGATAAAACTCATTGCCTTTGACCTTGATGGTACGTTACTCGATAGTGTGCCTGATTTAGCGGTTGCTGCGCAGCAAACAATGCAAGATTTAGGCTTTCCAAGTGTGTCTGAGCCTCAAGTTCGTGATTACGTTGGCAATGGTGCTGATATTTTGATCGGGCGTGCTTTAAGTCAAAGTTTGCAGATTAATCCTGAACTTTCTGAAACGTTACGTGCTAAAGCGCGCGTTCTGTTTGATGATTATTATGCGCAAAGTGGCCACAAGCTGAGTCACCTTTATCCGACAGTTAAAGAGACTCTGAACTGTTTACATCAAGCTGGATTCATCATGGCCTTGGTCACAAATAAGCCATCCAAGTTTGTTCCTGAAATCCTAGAGCAACATGGCATCGCGAGTTATTTTGTTGATGTTTTGGGTGGCGATGCTTTTGCTGAGAAAAAGCCGAACCCGGTTGCCCTGAATTGGTTGATGGAAAAACATCATATTCAATCGAGTGAGATGCTGATGGTTGGCGACTCAAAAAATGATATTTTGGCGGCTAAGAATGCAGGTTGTCTCTCCTTTGGTTTAACTTATGGCTACAACCATGGTGAGCCAATTGCGCAATCGAACCCGGATTTTGTTGCCGATAGCTTGAAAGAATTGCTGGATATCGTAGCGGTTTCAGCATAACGATAAGAAAAGAGCTTCCAAAATACTCGTTAATGAGTACACTGATTAAACCGTGCAATTAAGACTGCACGGTTTTTTTCATTTAATTAGATTAAGAAGTCAAAGGAATCATTCTAATGAGCAAACCCATTGTATTGAGTGGTGTTCAACCTTCAGGTGAACTAAGTATCGGTAACTACTTGGGTGCTCTACGTCAATGGCAGCAGATGCAAGACGATTATGATTGCCAATATTGTGTTGTTGACCTTCATGCAATCACGGTCCGTCAGGATCCTAAAGCACTGCATGAAGCGACGCTAGATGCACTGGCAATTTGTCTGGCAGTTGGTGTTGACCCTAAAAAGAGCACGCTATTTGTTCAGTCGCACGTACCAGAGCATGCTCAACTTGGTTGGCTTCTTAATTGCTATACCCAAATGGGTGAACTGGGCCGTATGACCCAGTTTAAAGACAAGTCAGCGCGTTACTCAAGTGATAGCTCAAGTCAGTTTGGTGATGTGAACGTTGGTTTGTTTGACTACCCAGTGCTGATGGCTGCAGATATCCTACTTTACGGCGCGCATCAGGTGCCTGTTGGTAGCGACCAAAAGCAACACCTAGAGCTCGCTCGTGATATTGCTCATCGTTTTAACAATATCTATTCGCCAGAAAAACCGATCTTTCAAGTGCCAGAGCCTTACATTCCAACGGTCAATGCGCGTGTAATGAGCCTTCAAGATGCAACCAAAAAGATGTCTAAGTCTGATGATAACCGTAAAAATGTCATTACGTTGCTGGAAGAGCCTAAATCGATCATTAAGAAGATCAACAAAGCGCAAACCGATACACAAACACCGCCACGTATCGCCCACGATTGGGAGAACAAAGCCGGTATCTCTAACCTTATGGGGCTTTATTCAGCTGCAACAGGTATGAGCTTTGCTGAGATTGAAGCGCAATATCAAGGCGTTGAAATGTATGGCCCATTCAAGAAGGATGTTGGTGAAGCCTTAGTTGCGATGTTAGAGCCTATCCAAGCGGAGTATCGCCGGATCCGTGCCGATCGTCACTACATGGACCAAGTGATGAAGCAGGGAGCGGAGAAAGCCTCAGCGCGTGCCGCAGAAACCCTGAAGCAAGCTTACCAAGCAGTAGGGTTTGTACCTCGTCCATAAGCCGTCTCTGATTTACTTCGATAATCGTTATTAATCCAAATGGCCAAATTGATTTATTTGGCCATTGATCTTGGTTTTTTTCGTCATATCGAGTCTCCTTGAGAGCACAAATCTATTTGTTACCTCCCTCTATTTGTGCCCTCCCCTCTGTTTTACTCGTTCCTGCGGCATTGTAAGAAGTTCAGATTCTCATATCGAATGTCATTCTTATTTCTTTTATTTCAGTATGTTATGAATGCTTACTTTTTTTTCTTATAAAACCTCCCATTTTGGTCTCAATTTTAGATTTAATTTGTGACTTTTGTCATGAATATCAATGCTCATTCTTATCTGTTTGGTAAATAAGTCCGATAGTGTTCGCCATCAGTCGAAGTAAGACTGTTTTATCTCCAATAACAACTAGGTAAATCCATGGACACGTTAATCAAACCCTCTTTAATTGCACTGGTGGTCTCCAGTGTATTAAGTGCTAATACTCATGCTGACATTATTCTTTCTCAATACGTAGAAGGCGGAAAATTTAACAAAGCCGTAGAAATTGCTAATACAGGTGACACGGCCGTCAACCTCAGTGGTTATGAGTTGGCTAAATCATCTAATGGAGGTGGTGTATGGGGGAGCAAACTTGACTTAAGTGAGGTGACACTGCAAGCCAAGCAGGTATATGTATTGGCTCACGGTGATGCAAGCAATACCATTAAATCAGTGGCCGATAAAACTGATAAAAACGTTGCAAATTTTAATGGTGATGATCCCATTGCATTACTTAAAAATGGCGCAGTCCATGACATCATCGGTGTGATGGGAGATATTGATCTTGCTCAAGACGTGACATTAGTTCGCAACCTTGACGGGGCTGCTCCTTCTGTAACATATCAAGCATCACAATGGACGAGACTAAAAAAAGATACGGTTGACGGCTTAGGGTTATTCAATCTTGCTGAGCCGATCGAGCCATTTGAATGTAAGGATAATGGTCACTCACCTAATTTTACCTCAATACATGATATCCAAGGGGAAGGTGAAAGCTCCCCATTGGTTGATGGCTATCCTTATGTCTCTGTTGATGATCATTTTGTTACAGGAGTTGTCACCGCGGTCACCACGGGTTTAACCAAGGGCTTTTATATACAAGCTCTAGATAATGACCATAACGCTAAGACATCTGAGGGGCTATTTGTTTATACAGGAGCTGCGGAAACTAAGTTAACTCCGGGTGATGTGGTCTGCGTAAAAGGAAAAGTACAGGAGTACTATAACAATACTCAATTAGCTTCTGATAGTAACAGCTATGTAAAGACTGGCACCTCAGCAGCACCATTAGTGACAAGTTTGATTATCGAGCCGAATGAGACACTGCGTGACGTTCTAGAACGTTACGAAGGCATGCAAGTGGAATTAAAGGCTTCGAGTGAGCTTTTTGTTACACGTAACTTTTCGTTCGATTATGGGCCAAAACGTAACAACATGGTGGTGTCGTATCAAGCACCATTGTTTAAGCCAACTCAGTTATATCCTGCTGAGAGCAAAGCGGCACTCGCACAAGCCAAACACAATGCTGAGAGCCTGATGTATATAGAGTCGGATAACAAAGCGCCAGATGGGAAAATTCCATACTATCCTGACTTCTCTAAAGATATTAATCAGGATGGATCTTCTGAACAGCATATTCGTCTTGGTTCAAGAGTTGAAGGTCTTCAAGGGGTGATTTCCTACAGTCACAACGATTATAGACTGATTGTAACCAATGAAGTAGATAGCTCTAATTTCGTAACCTCTGATGCGGAGTTCGATGTGGCGCGCAAAGAAGCCCCTGAAATTACAGAGGCAGATTTACGCATTGCAAGCTTTAACGTATTAAATTACTTCACATCGGTTGCTAATAGTGGCGAGCCAAATCCAACGGGAGATAACCGTGGTGCAAAAAGCTTGGACGACTTTTTACTCCAGAAAGCGAAAATTGTTAAGGCAATCAACTTAATGGATGCCGACATCATTGGTTTGATGGAAGTGGAGAATAATGGTTTTGGCCCCAATAGTGCGTTGAAAGACTTGGTCGATGCTCTGAATGCGGAGATCGAGCAGAGTCAAGATCACTACACTTTTGTGGAAATTGAGGATCGCGATAAATACCAAGGTACTTATTTTGGTGGTGACGCAATAACGGTGGCGTTGCTATACCGTGCTAACACTGTTGTGCCTAAAAAAGCCGCGAGAGTGATCGCCACACCAGAGCAACATGTTGCAGCAAATACCATTACCCGTGAGAGTGACGGTGAAGGAAATCCAGCTTATGACAAATATCAGCGTCACAGCTTACTGCAAACCTTTACTGTCAAAGAGACAGGTGAAGATTTATCGGTTGTTGTCAATCATTTTAAATCGAAAGGATCAAACTGCATTGAAGAGTGGATTGCGGATGTTGGCAAATCAGGACCAGACGACTTGCAAGGAAACTGTAATAACTTCCGTGTCTCTGCGGCACAAGCTGTGGGCGAGGCATTGCGAGAGGTTGATGGTGATGTCTTAATCATTGGCGATCTCAATGCTTACGGAATGGAAGACCCTCTTCTCACTCTCACGGACTACTCGAAAGAAAAATATGCTCGGGATATTTATACAGCGGCTTACACCACGCTAGATGGTGGTGAGCTTCAAACTGAAAAAAGCCAAATTCATCAAGGTTATGGCTACCGTAACTTGAATACTTTACTGCACAGTACTAAGACGTTCTCATACACGTTTTCTGGTGAACTCGGTAATCTAGATCATGCACTGGCGAGTGAGAGCCTTGCAAAAAAGGTGGTCGAAATTGAAGACTGGCATATTAACTCTCTCGAAAGTAACTTGTTTGAATACAGTGGGCAATACACGGGTGATATGGCGAAGTATAAAGATGTTTTCTCAGCATCTGATCATGATCCGGTTTTGATCGCAATAGATTTTCCTGATGATGAAACTGGCTCAGAAGAGGAGGGTACGGATTCTGGCGCAGGTTCTGCAGAAGGCAGTACTGATGCAGAAAAGCCTAAACGAAATGCGGGTTCATTAGGTTTTGGTGCTCTAATGATGCTACTCGGGCTCGGCTTCTTACGTCGACGATTCTAATTCCGTTAACACTGATTACTACGATACAATAAATAAGACCAGCTGAGACTGGTCTTTTTTACTATCAACAGGGGTATAAATGCTTGCCTTTCTTGTGTTGTGTTGCAAAATACCGCCCTTAATGGCCTTGTGCGACAGCTTAGGTTAAACGGACAAAAAATGGATAGGAGCAAGTGACGCTTTATGTTGCTGATCATCGATAACTACGACTCTTTTACTTACAACCTATATCAATACTTTTGTGAGCTTGGAGCGGAAGTTAAGGTTGTACGTAACGATGAAATCGATATCCAAGGGATTGAAGAGCTTAATCCAACCCATCTTGTTATTTCTCCAGGGCCAGGTACGCCTGACGAAGCGGGCATTTCACTCGCGGCGATTAAATATTTTGCTGGTAAGCTACCCATTCTCGGAGTGTGCTTAGGGCATCAAGCGATCGCACAAGTGTTTGGCGGAGAAGTAGTAAGAGCTCGTCAAGTGATGCACGGTAAAACTTCTCGTATTCGACATAATGGCCAGAGTGTGTTTAACAACCTTCAGAACCCTCTTACTGTGACACGCTATCATTCACTGATTGTTAAGGAAAGTACATTTCCTGACCAACTTGAGGTGACAGCTTGGACGGAATATCCAGATGGCAGTAAAGATGAAATTATGGGGTATCAGCATAAGTTTTTGCCGATTGATGCTGTTCAGTTCCACCCTGAATCGATCAAAACGGAGCAAGGGCATGAGATGTTAGCTAACTTTCTCAAACGCACTGCTATCTGATCTCGATCACTTTTCTTAACAATTTTTTCATATTTATTGCCTGCTAGAGAGAATGCAAAACTATTCGTTCCTATTGTATTTGGTTTCTCACTTCAAACTCCTTACCTGTCTATAAAACTGAGTCAAAACTACTGTAAAAATCATCATGTCGCTCTAGTAAGCGCTAAGATTTATACAGACTTGCTTAAAAATTGCTTCACTAATCACGTGTTGTATTGCATAAATAGTCATTATTGTTGCTTTGGGATAGGGTGGTTGTTTTTTTAATATTATAAATCACCGTTGAAATAGTTAATTAAATGTAAATACAATGCCGTGGTAGCATATAGGCAATATATTCTTTGCTAGTGAAGTGGCTAAGTAAGTGTACTTATCTACTCGGTGTGCCGTATCAAGAAGGAATGTGCAATGACAGTGGAAAATAAAGTAGAGCGTGGCTTATTCAATGACGTGATGGTGCCTTGTTATAACCCAATGGAAATGATTCCGGTAAAAGGTCAAGGCTCACGTATTTGGGATCAAGATGGTAATGAATACATCGACTTTGCTGGTGGCATTGCGGTGAGCTGTCTTGGGCATTGTCATCCTGTAATGGTCAACGCATTGACCGAGCAAGGAAACAAGCTCTGGCATCTCAGTAATGTGATGACCAACGAGCCCGCTTTAAGGCTCGCTAAAAAGTTAACGGAAATCAGTTTTGCAGAGCGAGTTTTCTTTGCTAACTCTGGCGCAGAAGCGAATGAAGCCGCACTGAAACTGGCACGTCGTTACGCTGCAGATGTTCACGGTCCTAAAAAGTCTGAAATTATCGCTTTTACTCAAGGTTTCCATGGCCGTACCTTCTTCACTGTTACTGTCGGTGGTCAAGCGGCTTATTCCGACGGCTTTGGTCCTAAACCAGGTGACGTAACCCACCTCCCTTACAATGATATCGAAGCACTGCAAGCGCATATGTCTGATCGCACGTGTGCGGTCATGATGGAACCTCTTCAGGGGGAGGGTGGCATTATTCCACCCACACCTGAATTTACTCAAGCAGTGCGTGAATTATGCGACAAACACAACGCATTGCTGATTTTCGATGAAGTTCAGACGGGTAACGGTCGTACGGGGCATTTCTACGCATACCAAGGTTTGGGCATTACACCAGACATTCTAAGCACAGCGAAATCACTAGGAGGTGGTTTCCCTATTGGTGCTATGTTAACGACTGCAAAACTGGCTGAGCACATGAAAGTAGGCACCCATGGTTCAACTTACGGCGGTAATCCATTAGCTTGTGCGGTGGCAGAAGCGGTGGTTGAAGAAATTGCCAAATCCGAAGTCCTAGCTGGTGTGTTGGAACGTGAAAGTATGTTTCGCGAAGGTTTAGAGAAAATCAATGCGAAGTATCAACTCTTTGCTGAAATTCGCGGTAAAGGTTTACTGCTTGGTGCGGCTTTGAATGAAGAATGGCAGGGGCGTGCACGAGATATCTTGGTTGCCGCTGGTAAACAAGGCCTGATGGTATTAGTTGCGGGTGCCAATGTCGTTCGTTTCACTCCTTCACTCGTTATTACACAACAAGAAATTGAACAAGGCTTGGAAAAACTGGATAAAGCTATCGCTACACTTGTTTAAGCGCGCTATCAGTTTATCAAGCGAAAACCCTCCATCAAGGATTGATGATGGAGGGACTGTTCCTACAATATCGTTAGGATTTTTTGCATCTGGAGGGAATATTGATGCTAGTTGTTCGCCCTATTGCAATGTCAGATTACGAAGCTCTACACACTTGTGCTGTAGAATCGGGATTTGGTTTTACTTCTCTGCCGGTTAATGAAGAACTATTAACCAACCGCATTAAACACTCGGAATATAGCTTTTCCAAGCTTGATGTAAAAGAAGCAGGAGACGAAGGCTATTTGATGGTTGGCGTGGATTCTGACACGGGTGAAGTCGCAGGTACGACAGGGATTGAAGCATCAATCGGATGGGATGTGCCTTTTTACTCTTATCATATCAGCAAGGTTGTTCACTCTTCACCGAAATTGGGGGTCAATAATGTCGTAAAGCTTCTGACTTTCGGTAATAACTACACAGGTAATAGCGAAATTTGTACGCTTTTTCTTCGTGAAAAGTTCCGCCAGGGGTTAAATGGACGTTTAATGTCTAAATGTCGTTTTCTCATGATGGCTGAGCATCCCGAACGGTTTTCCGACACGATTTTTGCCGAAATGCGTGGCGTTTCTGATAAAGACGGTAACTCCCCTTTTTGGCAGTGGTTGCAAGAGCATTTTTTCTCGATTGACTTTACTTTAGCCGATTATCTAACAGGGATAGGTAAAAAAGGCTTTATTGCAGACTTGATGCCTAAGCTCCCGATTTATATCAACTTACTCAGCCCTGAGGCCCAAGCGGTTATCGGTAAAGTACACGATAATACGCGCCCTGCGTTGAAACTATTAGAGCACGAAGGTTTTACCAATCGCGGCTACGTTGATATTTTCGACGGTGGTCCAACCATGGAGTGTGATAGACGCAATATTGAATCGGTACGTCATTCTTATCGTGCACGGGTGCAGATATCTGAACATGCCAGTAGCAAAGATTTCTTGATCGCGAATACATCGTTTGAGAACTTTCGAGCAACAGCGGCCAAAGCGGTGTTCGACACGGAGAGCGAGACCGTGATTATTTCCTCAGAAGTTGCTGCCGCATTGATGGTCAAAGAAGGGGACTCTGTCCGCTTTCTACCTCAGTAATTGAACAAAGAATGTAAGGATAAAACGCATGACACATTGGATTGCAGGCGAATGGGTGCAGGGTGAGGGAGAGCACTTCTCCTCTCTATCCCCGTATAATCAAGAGGTGATCTGGCAAGGTCATAGCGCCACAGAATCGCAAGTTGAACAAGCTGTTGCTGCCGCTCGCGAAGCATTTTTAGAGTGGAAAAAGCGTCCATTCTGTGAACGTGAAGCGATAGTGTTGGCATTTGCTGAAAAAGTAAAAGAGCACAGCGAACAGATTGCTGAAGTGATTGCGAAAGAAACGGGTAAGCCTTTGTGGGAAACTCGCACAGAAGCCGCTGCGATGGCGGGAAAAATTGCTATCTCAATCCGTGCTTACCATCAACGAACAGGCGAGTCGTCACGAGAGGCAGGCGGTAACCAAATTGTGCTGCGTCATCGTCCTTTGGGAGTGATGGCCGTTTTTGGCCCTTATAATTTCCCTGCGCACTTACCTAATGGTCATATAGTGCCTGCATTATTGGCGGGTAACACTGTGGTTTTAAAGCCTTCAGAACAAACTCCATGGAGTGGTGAGTTGGCTATGAAGCTGTGGGAAAGTGTCGGTTTGCCCAAAGGGGTGGTTAATTTAGTTCAAGGAGCGAAAGAAACGGGAATTGCTTTAGCAGAAGCAAAAGGCATCGACGGTGTCTTGTTTACTGGCAGTGCCAATACCGGACATCATTTACATCGTCAATTTGCTGGTCAACCAGGGAAAATGTTGGCGCTAGAGATGGGGGGTAATAACCCGTTGGTTGTCACGGACAATTATGATGACTTAGATGCAACGGTTTATACCATCATACAATCTGCCTTTATTAGTGCGGGTCAACGTTGTACCTGTGCGCGTCGTTTATATATTCCGTTTGGTGAACGAGGGGATGAGCTCATCAATAAACTCGTTCAAGCGACGGCGAACATTAAAGTTGATCAACCTTTCGCAGAGCCTGCTCCTTTTATGGGGCCGCAAATATCAGTTGCTGCCGCGCAGCATATTCTTGAAGCTCAAGCTCGTTTGCAGTCGCTAGGAGGGCGGAGCCTTATTGAAGCGAAAGCCGGTCAAGCTGCGTTTGTTTCCCCTGGTATCATTGATGTCACTAACGTCGCAGAATTGCCTGATGAGGAATACTTTGGTCCACTCTTACAAGTGGTACGTTACGATGGTCTTACAACGGCGGTAGCATTAGCCAATGACACTCGTTTTGGTTTATCTGCAGGATTGATCTCTAGCGATGATGATGAGTGGCAGTATTTCGTTGACCATATCCGCGCCGGTATTGTTAACCGAAATCGCCAGCTAACGGGCGCCAGTGGTGATGCGCCATTTGGAGGACCTGGGGCTTCGGGCAACTTACGCCCCAGTGCTTATTATGCGGCGGATTATTGCGCTTATCCGATGGCGTCAATGGAAGGGCAGGAGTGTGTGCTGCCTTCTAATTTGAGCCCTGGTATCGAACTGTAGAATATACACAAGTAATGAAAATGGGGTGAAGTGGCTGGCTGCGTGTTGAAAGCGTAGAAATCTTCTTTCCCCCAACTGCTTTCAATTGGCGGTCGTTGTACATTTCTTCAATCAATAACGCCAAGTAAAACGTCACAGGTTGATCGCCATTTTTCGCCTTAGGGTGAAGTAAACCAATGGCTTGTCTTTTTCTTAACTTTTATTTGATAACAGGAGCTATCATGACGCCCGATGTGCTATTTGATTCCTTATGGAAAGATTATATTCATCGTCTTTGTCCCTCCGCGGCGAAAGTCCACCAACTTCTGCAAGAAAATGAGCCGTTGATTAATGATCATATTGCTTTGCGGACATTTGATGTCGCTCCTTTAGGACTTGCCACCTTGGCTCAGCCATTTTTAGATGTTGGCTATTTGCCTGGTGGAGATTATATGTTTGAAAGTAAAAAGTTAATTGCAACCCATTTTGAACACCCAAATCCAAAGCAACCAAAGGTGTTTATTAGTGAATTGAAGGTTAATGATTGTTCTGAACAATTACAAACAATTGTTCATAAACTGGTTGAACAGGTTGATGTAGCTAAAGTGGCCCAGCATGATTTTCTCTACGGAGGTCGCTTGTGGGATCTGAGCTATGAAGACTTTAAAGTGTTAGCACAGGAAAGTGAATATGCTTCTTGGTTAGCCGCTCATGGCTATGGCGCCAATCATTTTACTGTAAGTGTCAATCAACTGAGTCAGTATCACGAAGTTCAGCAAGTGAATGATTATTTACGTCAGTCGGGCTTTATTATTAATGAGAGTGGCGGTGAAGTAAAAGGCACGCCAGCTGTCCTTTTAGAGCAATCATCAACGATGGCTGACAAGGTCCCTGTGACATTCATCGACGGTACTGAGCTGGTTCCAGGGGGGTTTTATGAGTTTGCCAAGCGCTATCCAATGGAAAATGGAAAATTGTACCCGGGGTTTGTTGCAGCCTCAGCAGATAAAATATTTGAGAGTACCGACAGCAGTACACACTTAGATTAGTGAATACCTACATCTTAGTAAGACATCAACGTCTTAATCAATATAAAATAAAAGCCACTGATGTAGTGGCTTTTATTTTATTTAGCACTTTACTCGAATGAATTAACGAGTTCCGTAAACTACGATAGTCTTACCGTGGGCGGAAATCAGATTTTGTTCTTCTAGCATTTTCAGGATACGACCAACTGTTTCACGAGAACAGCCAACGATTTGACCGATTTCTTGACGTGTGATCTTAATTTGCATGCCGTCGGGGTGCGTCATCGCATCGGGTTGTTTCGCAAGGTTAAGAAGCGTTTGAGCGATACGCCCCGTCACATCTAGGAAAGCAAGGTCACCCACTTTTTGGCTAGTAACCTGAAGACGTCGTGCCATTTGTGCAGAAAGACGCATCAGAATATCTGGATTGACTTGGATGAGCTGACGGAATTTCTTAAATGAAATCTCAGCCACTTCACAAGGAGACTTAGCTCGAACCCAAGCTGTACGCTCTTGATCTTCTTCAAATAAGCCCAACTCACCAATAAAGTCGCCTTGGTTAAGGTAAGAAAGGATCATTTCTTTGCCTTCTTCGTCTTTAATAAGCACAGCAACAGAACCTTTGACTATGTAGTACAAAGTTTCCGCTTTCTCGCCCGCATGAATTAGCGTGCTTTTTGATGGGTACTTATGAATATGACAGTGTGAAAGAAACCACTCTAATGTTGGATCGGTTTGAGGTTTACCTAGAACCATAATATCTCACTTCCTCTGCAGGGTATGCTTGCGCTGTCCATATTTTAGCTAAGCGTGTCGTTGGCTTACTAGAATAAGAACTCTTTTTCTATGCTGCAAGCTATCTTGTATCTCTACAGGAAATAGTATCCTTTTTCGAGTTTGATTTCTTGATTTTAATCGCGTCAATCCTGCTATTTTTTACGCAAAATTGTGCACATGATCACGGAGTGAAAAGTAAACACCTAAATAGCCAGATTTTTAGCCAATTTTTCCGGTTTCAATCAGCTTCTGTAAGATGGGTCTGACGATTAATTCCATAGCAAAACTCATTTTACCTCCGGGGACGACAATGGTGTTATGGCGTGACATAAATGAGCCATCTATCATTGCCAGCAGGTAAGGAAAATCGACATTTTTAATGCCACGCAAGCGGATTACGACAAAACTTTCATCTAAGCTTGGTATCCCTTTGGCATTAAGTGGGTTCGAAGTGTCGACAGTGGGGACACGTTGAAAATTAATATGTGTACGAGAAAACTGCGGGGTGATGTAGTTTAGGTAATCATCCATAGAGCGAACAATGGAATCCATGACTGCTTCTCTTGAATGGCCGCGTTCACGAGTATCGCGAACAAATTTTTGGATCCACTCTAAGTTAACAATAGGGACCATGCCAATCAGAAAATCAACATGACGAGCTACATTGACTTCTCCATCGACGACTCCTCCATGGAGACCTTCATAAAACATCACATCACTGTCTTCAGGCAAATCCTGCCAAGGTGTAAAGGTACCAGGCATTTGATTATACGGCACGGCTTCATCAAAAGTATGGAGGTAGCGACGCACACTACCAGTTCCTACCTTGCCATATTGATGAAAGAACTCTTCTAAGCTGGAGAAATCATTGGCTTGTGGGCCAAAGTAACTGATGTGCTTTCCTTGCTCTCGGGCTTTTCTTATTTCTACATCCATTTCGGGGCGAGTAAAACGGTGGAAACTATCTCCTTCGACCCAAGCTGGTTTGACATTCATCATGTTGAACATTTTTCGAAATGCTTCAGATGTAGTCGTAGTACCGGCACCAGATGAACCAGTGACCGCGATGATAGGGTGTTTTGCTGACATGACAAACCTTGTCGTAATTAACTTACCTGTTAGCGTACAGCGCTTTTGCACTGTACGAGTGATGAAGCACTATATCACGTAAAACGAACCTGTCATCGAGCGGAGTACGGTAAAGTGTGAGCAAACGAGAGTTAGCGACTTAGTCATTTTCATGTTGATACAGAGGGAAAGCGATGTTTGTAGTCAGAAATGCGTTTCTGCAGACTATTTGGCCTTCAGTTTGATATCGACGGTTTCATGTAATTCTGAAAAGACGATCACAGCTTCATTATGCTCAAGCTGCATTTTTACTTGATCAATTTTGCTTTGTAGGGACATTTCTACCGCACCGTAATCGGTGCCTTCACGGAGAACGAATTCCCGAATTAAATTTTCTAGTGTTTCTGGTGTAATATCTTTCCATGGGATAATCATAAATACCTCGAACGTTTATGATGGCCGCTTAGTTTACTGTGTTCTTTGTGTCGATACACTAGAAAGATAATCAGCCGCGATACTTTCATAGTACGCAGGAAGCGCTTCTTCAAGCCAGAAGCGTGGCTTTAGCACGGAGCCACACAGAAAACCGACATGCCCCCCATGTTCATATAGCTGATAATCAATATTATCGGGCAAAACAAATTTTGGGATTACAGCCTCCGTCATAAAGGGGTCATCTTTAGCGTGAATGATCAGCGTAGGTAGGCGAATACGTTGTAGTTTGTTTAGACCAGAGCATTGCGCGTAATAATCTTGAGCATTTTTGAAACCGTGTAGTGGTGCGGTGACCAGATCGTCAAACTCGTACAGGCGCGTGACTCGTTTGATTGAGCAATAAGATAAAGCAAGTTCGCCATGAATTAACTCGTGCTTTTGTAAAGCATTACGCTTAAGAGAAGAAAGCAGATAGCGTCGATAAACCTTAGAAAAACCACGTTCGATACGATTGGCACACGCGGCAAGATCGAGTGGTGCAGAAACAATCGTCGCGGCATCTAAGAGTGGCTTGTGATCATACTGCGCGAGATAGTTAGCCAACATATTCCCACCGATGGAAATACCCACCGCCACTTTAGGTTGACCAGGAAATTGTTGGTCAAGGTGCTCAAGGAAAAACCGAGCGTCATTGACTTCACCTGAATGATAAGCGCGCGCTTTTTTGTTTGGCTTACCACTACAGCCTCGAAAATGCATCATGACTGCCAGCCAGCCCGATTGTGCAAAAGCGTTCATCAAGCCATTGGCATAAGAGCTATAGAAGCAGCCTTCTAGTCCATGAAAAAGAATAAAAATCGGCTTTCTAATAGCTGACTCATGATTGAAAGGCTCTGACCAAGCTAAATCAAGGAAATCGCCATCTGGCGTATCAATGGTTTGCCATATCGGGGTAAATAGTGCTTTTTTTCTAATCAGCCGTGGAAGAAGTGTCTGAAGGTGGGGATTTTTAAGGCCAGTTGCAGGGAAAAATTGAGTCATATAGAATTCCAATCGAAAAGGCATGTTGGATTGCTAGACGCGCTCTTCGGCTGGTTCATAGCAAATACGGGTTGATGGATAAGTTCAACTTCTTGGAACTAAGCGGTAACCCAACGACAAATTCGATGGCAACGGGAAACATAGCTTGCGAAGATGAAGCCAACGAACGTATTTTATTATGAATTTGTATGCTAACAAATTATAGGTAGAGACTGAGATAACCTCAAGGTAAGTCGTTTTGTTGTTTCCTGGGTGATCTAAATGCAAGTTAAGCACGCGGAAACTCAGGTATTGGCAGCGAAAAAGCATGCTGCAGGTGCTCGCCACCTAAATGGCGGCAGTATTTGAGAGTTAATGGATCACCATTATTCGCTGTTAATGATAGCGTATTGATACAATCCACTAAATCTGCTTGTTGCTGTTTTTCAAGTTCAAGCTCAAACTGCAGAGCCTGGCGATATAAAGTGTCGTTAAGCTGAGACTTAAGTTGGCGACGCAGCTTTCGGTAGGAGTGCAGCAAGGTTTCACTTCTTGTTAAGCTATGTTGCACAGCGGGCCAATCTTGCTCAGAGAATGTAACTTGTTGTTCATCTAACCATCTTAAAAGTAAGACTAAGTTTACATTGCCGTGATAGTGATTTTGTAATGACAGACACGCCTCTTTCACCCGACGAACACCATAAAATTGCAAACTAAATTGCCAGAGTCTTTCTAGGGTTAGGGGCGGGTTGGCGTGTCGGTTACTCATTGATTAAAATCAAGTTCCATTTGTTCGAGGCTTTCTTGTGCGGACATCCACTCTAGTTCTATTTCTTCAAGCTGTGCTTTGCTGGTGGCTTGAAGTACAAGAACTTCATTAAGTTTGGCCTTGTTATCGATCTCATAGAGTGAATTATCGCTTAAAGCTTCTTCAGCCTGAGCTAAATCTTCACTTAATTTATCCATTTTCTTTTCTAATTGCGTTAGCATCTTTCTGATAGGGGCAGTTTGCTTACGAAATTCTGCTTCACGCCTTTTTTGCTCTTTTTTCGCTGCGGCACTGTTGCCATTATCTTTGCTTGGCTGTGCTGCTTGTGCTTCACGACGTTCTATTTTTTGCTGTTCAGTGAGCCATTTGTAGTAGTCGTTTAGATCACCATCAAAGGGTGCGACTTGACGGTCGTGAACCAAATACAGGTCATCGGTTGTTGCTCGTAAGAGATAACGGTCGTGGGAGACAATGACCATCGCTCCTTCAAAGGTTTGTAATGCCATCGTTAATGCTTGGCGCATGTCGAGATCAAGGTGGTTAGTTGGTTCATCAAGCAACAAGAGGTTCGGTTTTTGCCAAACGACTAAAGCTAAGACTAAACGTGCTTTTTCACCACCAGAAAAAGGCGCTACCTTTTCCAGTGCTTTATCCCCTTGGAAACCAAAGCTACCGAGGTAATCTCGTAATTGTTGTTCGGTTTGGTCCGGTGCAATTTGCATCATATGCTGCAAAGGGGTTTCTTCTGGATGCAAGGTTTCTAACTGATGCTGCGCAAAATAGCCGATTTTGACCCCTTGAGAATAAGTAAGCTCACCACTTTGAGCCTTGAGATCTCCAGAAAGCAGTTTAATTAACGTTGATTTACCTGCGCCGTTACGGCCTAAAAGACCGATACGACTGCCGGGAACTAGGTTTAAACGTATTTTTTCTAATATTAAGTTATCACCATAACCCGCCGAGACTTCTTCCATCATCATAATCGGATTAGGTAAGGCTGCGGGTTCTCTAAATTGGAAGCTAAATGGGTTATCAAATTGTGCTGGCAGCACTTTTTCCATCCGTTCTAAGGCTTTGATTCGGCTCTGCGCTTGACGAGCTTTAGAGGCTTTATAGCGAAAACGGTCAATATAACTTTGCATATGCGACATTTGCTTTTGCTGCTTTTCAAACATAGCTTGCTGTAAGACCATTTTTTGGGCGCGTTGATTTTCGAATGATGAGTAATTACCCGTATATTCATTCATCTTCTGGTTTTCGATGTGCGTAATGCGATTGACAATTGGATCAAGAAAATCGCGATCGTGGGAGATAAGGATTAACGTACCAGGATAATTTTGTAGCCAGCGTTCTAGCCACATTACTGCATCGAGATCGAGATGGTTGGTGGGTTCGTCGAGTAACAATAAATCTGAACGACACAATAGTGCCTGTGCCAAGTTAAGACGCATCCGCCAGCCACCGGAAAATTGAGTTAGATTCCAGTTCATTTGTTCTTGGCTAAAACCCAAACCATCCAATAACTCTGCGGCTCGCGCTCGGATGCTATAGCCACTAATGGTTTCCACTTTACCATGCAATTCTGCCACAAGTGTGCCGTTGTCTTTTGCTTCTGCCTCCGCAAGTTGTTGCTCTAAATGCCGGAACTCACGGTCACCGTCAATAACGTACTCCAAAGCACTTCTATCCAAAGCTGGGGTTTCTTGAGCTACCCATGCTAGTTCCCAGTGTTGTGGTTGGCTAAAGGAACCTGCATCAATAGAAAGTTCGTCTTTTAGTAAAGCAAACAGTGTTGATTTACCGCAACCATTTTTGCCAACTAGTCCAACTTTATCGCCAGGATGTATGGTTGCAGAGGCTTGATCTAAAAGAGGTTTACCGCCACGCAGTAATTGAATATCAGAGAAGGTAATCATAGAGTTTTTATTCACTTTGCGCTGCGCGCGTTACTTTGGTCGTTTATCTCGCGATGAATAGTAGGGCTATTAGCGAGAAAAGTCGATGATTGAGCTCTAATTGCATTATGCTATACAAATCAGTATAACAAACTGATAACGGTGATTTTCTTTTTGAATATCCACAAAGGACGAATTTTTTGCTTGTGTCAACGCCTATTCCCCCGAAAATTTTGATTATCTATGCTCATCCTGAGCCACATCATTCGATTGCAAATCAAATTATGATTAAGCAAGCGCAATTACTTGAACATGTGACGGTACATGATCTGTATGGAGCTTACCCTGATTTTTTTATTGATGTGAATTATGAACATCAATTGCTTATGCAACATGAAGTCATTGTTTTTCAGCATCCACTATATATGTACTCTTGCCCAGCGTTACTTAAGGAATGGTTAGATAGGGTGCTCGGCAAAGGGTTTGCTTTTGGCGATGGTAGCGCATTAATGGGTAAATATTGGCGTAGTGTGATTACCACTGGTGGAAGGAAAGAGGCGTTTAGCCCAATGGGGTATAACAAATACCCACTTGAGCAAATTTTGCAACCTTTTGAATTGACTGCTTCTTTATGTCAAATGAAATGGCTCGAGCCTTTAGTTTTGTATTGGTCACGTAATGTCTCTGATAGTGAACGAGAAGATCATGCAGAGCAGTACCGACAATGGTTGGTAGCTCCTTTAGCATTTGAAATTAATCAAGGAGTAGAATGTGTCAATGACCAATGAGTTTCTACAAAGTAGTGTCGTGTTTTTGTCAGCGGCTGTCATTGCAGTACCTATTGCCCAGCGTTTAGGGCTTGGCTCTGTTTTGGGTTATTTAATTGCAGGCGCTTTAATTGGACCTTGGGGTCTCGGACTTATTAGCGATGTCGATGCGATTCTTCATTTTGCTGAACTGGGTGTTGTCTTACTGTTGTTCCTCATTGGTCTCGAACTTAATCCTAAAAAATTGTGGCAAATGCGGGGGCCGATTTTAGGGCTAGGAGGGGCACAAGTTATAGTGACAACAGCCGTCATTACTGGGGGTGTAAGCTTGTTTGGTGTTGGTTGGCAAGCTTGTTTGGTGATCGGAATGGGCTTGGCGTTATCATCAACGGCGATTGCATTAAAGGTCATTGAGGAGCAAGGCCAGGCCGGTACTGAGACAGGCCAATCTGGCTTTGCTGTGTTGCTCTTTCAAGATATCGCTGTGATCCCAATGTTGGCGATGTTGCCTTTGTTAGCTGGAGGACAAACGGGGGGAGATTGGTTAGATGCTTTGTTTGTGGTTGCTAGTGTTATTGCGTTGTTAGTTGGAGGGCATTTCCTTTTGCGGCCTCTCTTTCGTTTTGTGGTAATGAGTGGAGTACGAGAACTATTCACAGTTGCTGCTTTACTGGTAGTGCTTGGTATCTCAGTTACAATGCAAAAGCTCGGTTTATCTATGGCGCTAGGGACCTTTTTGGCTGGTGTTTTATTGGCTGAAAGCGAATATCGGCATGAACTGGAAGTGTCTATTGAGCCGTTTAAAGGTTTGTTGCTTGGGTTATTTTTTATTGCGGTGGGTATGGCGGTAAATATCGGGTTGCTTGCATTGCAGCCACTGGCTATATTGGGTGCAGTGTTAGCTTTAGTGATTGTTAAAGGCTTGGTACTGTATGGGTTAGCCAGACTCTCTCGCGTTCGCCCCAAAGCACGCAGTCGAATGGCCGCTATTCTCAGTCAAGGTGGTGAGTTTGCTTTTGTTATTTTCACCGCAGCAAGTCAAGAAGGCCTTTTAACCCAGCAGCAAGTAGCGTTTTTATTAGTAGTTGTAAGTCTATCAATGGTCACTACACCATTACTGTTAATGACACAGAAAAAATGGTTTGCTCATACCTTGAATCATGAAGAGGATGAACCTTCTGGTCAAGTTGTTGATCGTCAGCCTCGAGTAATTATTGCTGGTTTTGGCCGCTTTGGGCAGGTCGTTGGCCGCTTGATGTATGCCAATAAAATTAAGGTAACAGTACTGGAAAGTGATGCGAGTCAGATACACCTGCTGCGTAAGTATGGTTATAAAGTTTTTTATGGTGATGCGACACAAATTGATTTGTTACGTGCCGCTGGTGCAGATAAAGCGGAAGCCTTAGTTATATGTACTGACTCACCTGATGAAATTATCGCTATTGTTGATATTTGCCAAGTACATTTCCCTAATTTAAAACTGCTTGCGAGAGCGCGAAGCCGAGTAGAAGCGTATCAGTTATTAAATTATGGTGTGCACAACTATTCGCGTGAGACTTTCTTGGGTGCTTTAGATCTAGGACGTCAAACCTTAGTGGAACTTGGAATGCACCCATATCAGGCAAAACGAGCAGAAGCACATTTTCGTAAGTTAGATAATGCCATGTTAAAAGATTTGCTGCCTCAACATAACGAAGACAAGAAATTGTCTGAAAGAACCAAAGAAGCGCGTAAAGAGCTAGAGGAAATTTTTGGCCGAGAGATGGAAAGCGATCAACAGTCACCAAATCACTGGAAGTAAGCATCATATTTGTGGAACAAGGATTTAAAGTGAGAATTAAAAAACGTTTTATAGCAGGGGCTAGTTGTCCGAAATGCAGCCAGCAAGACACACTTCGTTGGTGGATAGAAAACAATATTGAATTAGTTGAATGTGTTGATTGTGATTATACCGAGCAGCGTAAACCTCAGTCGGTGGAACAAAACCCACATTCAGAGCAAGAAATGATAGGTATTTTTAAGCCTGAATAATTGAACTTCGATAAATGATCCCCATAATACAGTTATCGTGTCGCTTAAACTTATTATAGTTAAGTCAACTAACCTCCTTGGAGTGAGTATGAAAATTGAAAATAATGTTGTTGCAAGTCTTGCCTACAAAGTAATGTTGGAAGATGGTGCTGTGGTTGATCAGTCAACTTCTGAAGCGCCGCTAGATTACCTTCATGGCCACAACAACCTAATCACTGGTCTTGAAAAAGAGCTAGAAGGCAAAGAGGCTGGTGATAAATTTTCTGTAACTGTTGCTCCAGATGATGCCTATGGGGAACATAATGATGAGCTCGTTCAACGTGTTCCTGCTGATGTATTCCAAGGTGTTGATCAGATTGAAGTGGGGATGCGCTTTCTTGCTGATACTGACCAAGGTCCAATCCCAGTGGAAGTAACGGAAGTTGATGGTGATGAAGTGGTGGTAGACGGTAACCATATGCTGGCAGGTCAGACTTTAACGTTTGAAGTTGAAGTGATGGCAACGCGTGAAGCAACCGCTGAAGAAATTGAGCATGGTCATATTCACCAAGATGGTGAGCATTGTGGCAGCGAAGAAAAAAGTGATGATCATGAGTGTTGTGGTGGATGCGACTCCCACTAAGTCTATCTCGTAAGTTAAATGATAAATTAAATCATTGACCGCCAAGCGCAAGTTGAATTCTCAACTTGCGCTTTTTATTGTTAAAGCTATCACAAATCAAATTCAGTCAATAATGATAGGTTGAGTAGAAAGAAGAGGAAAATCAAAACTCCAAAGTTACTAACAAAGATCATTAGGTGGAAATATGCGGCATCAACCTTTCTCAATTGCAATTCATGGTGGTATTAATGCTGTCTGGAAAATAGAACAAAACAAACAGCACAAACAAATGATATTGAATGCTCTTGAAATGGCAGCTAGGGCGGGACATCAAGTTTTAATAAAAGGCGGTAATGCCACAGAAGCAGTCGCTCAAGCGGTTAAAATATTTGAGGATTACCCTCATTTCAATGCAGGAAAAGGAGCAGTACTTACCTTTAATGAAATGATTGAACTTGAGGCTGCCATTATCGATGGTAAACAAAGAGACTCTGGTGCTGTGGCATGTGTTAGACATGTCAAAAACCCAATTTTGCTTGCACTAGATGTTATGAAGCATAAACCGAATGAGTTATTGGTTGGTGAAGGTGCAGAGCGATTCGCCTGCTATCAAGGTCATCAATACATCGAACAAGATTATTTTTTTACGGACCACCGCTATGAACAATTGATGTCTATAAAGGAAAGCCGACCTCTAGAAGTCGCTTATTTTGATGGATATAATCTTGGTAATGTTGGTGCGATTGCTTTGGACCAACATGGTAGTTTGGCTGCAGCCACCAGTGGTGGTGGTGCTGCCAATAAATTGTGTGGGCAAGTGAGCGATACGGTCATAATTGGGCGCAGTATTGCGGCTGAAAATGGCATTGCAGCAGTATCATTTGTTGGTGGAGATGTAGGCTTTTTCGGGCAAGGAATGGCAGGCGAAGTCATTGCAAGAATGAAGTATTTATCAGAAGATCTTCAGGCAGCTTGTACTAGGGTTATTGATGAGAATTTGCTCTTAGACGAAGATAAAGTGGGCTTGACCGCTATTGATGATAAAGGGAATGTCCATTTTTGTAATAAAAGCCTTGCTATGTTTCGAGCAGCGATTAATGTGCAAGGTGAATTAAGCTTGGCGGTTGAAGCTGCCCGGTAAGAGTTTGCGGGCAGTTACTTTAAATAATTTTGTTTATAATGCGGGTCTATTAATAATGAGGAGGGGGCGGCTCTTTACTTGGGTCTGAGACATTAGAGGTATCAATGTTTTTTACTTTACCAACAACATATTTCATTTGATCTTGCACCTTAACCAACTGCAACTGCTGTTGGGTCAACGCGCTATTGAGCTCTTCAATGGTTTGCTCTTGGAACGCAATCTGACATTCTAAGTCATTAATGCGTCCTTCTAATTGCTGAATGATTTTTTCTGTCATGAGCCATTCTCTAGTTGCCAAGCTTGCGCAATGCCTGCAGAAGTTGCGGTAATAACACGTTGCTTTGAGTCAAATACTGCATCATACACCACGGCGCGAGGAGGACGGGTATCTTTTTTAGGCTCAACATTAAATGAGGCTATTTGTTTGCCAGTGGCAGTATCCCATACCATGGCTCGGCCGGAAGGTGTTCCAGTGATAAGTTGATGGCCGTCGTCTGAAAATCGAGCGGTAGAAAAAATTAATTGGCGCGACCAACTCACTAACTCACTGAGTTTTTTCCCAGTGGTTAAATCCCATATAACCGCCTGATTACCCCCATCGGATGTGAAGGCAAGTTTACCGTCACGTTGAAGAGCTACTCTAACAACACGTTGTTTATGATCAAAGGTACGTAAGATTTGTCCAGTTTGCGTATCCCATAGATAAGCTTTGTAATCATTACTTCCTGTTAATGCAAATTGTCCATTAGGTGAAATTGCCACAGAATTAATTTTTTCTTGGTGAGCAAGGAACTCTAGGCGCCTGCCGGTGACTAAGTTGACGTAGATTGCTTTATTGTTGGAAAGCCCTAGCAGCACTTGTTGGCCATGATTGGCAATGTCAATATCTCTAATTAATGCATCTGAAATTGACCAAAGCCCTTTAGACTGTGTCCAGCCAAGATCCCAAACTGCAAAGTTTATTTGGCTTGCTGTTACTGCGTATCGTCCATCGTCTGAGATGCGGATGTGTGTGACAATACTGGAGACTTGATCGAGCTCTCCTAGTTTTGCGAGTTGTTGTTTTTGCTGTAAATCCCACATGATTAAGTTATTCTCTTTAGAGTACAGCAGGGCGAAACGGCCATCTCGGCTGAGAGCAAAACTGGTAGAACCTTGCGGTTCAAGTGACCAGCGCTGAACTTCCTTATTGTTGAAGAAGCAACCGTTTAAGGTGCTAGTGATCATCAAATATAGGAATAAATGAGAAATTTTTTGCATCACATCTAATAATCCGGTTTGTGTCTTAAGACATATACCTAGTATATTGATATAAACTATCTTCACTAGTCTCAAGTGAGATTTGTGTATAATAACTAATGGCCGTGACCATTATTGGGAGAATTGAATGAAATCAGTGTTTAAAGTGTCTTTACTTGCTGCAACTGTCATGCTAGCAGTAGGCTGCCAGAAAGAAGAAGCAAAACCAGCAGCAACGACTCAAACAGAACAAACACAAACAGCAGCGAGCACTGTTGAACTGAAAACTGAAGACGATAAAGCAGCATATGCAATTGGTGTTTCTTTTGCTAACTACCTAAGTGCTAGCATCGAGAAGCCAAGTGAAATCGGTATCGATCTTAACAAAGAGCTGGTACTGCAAGGTATTGATGATGTTTTCCAAAATAAAGCAGCATTGAATGAAGAAGAAACACGCGCAACACTAGAAGCACTTGATAAGCGTGTTTCTGAGAAAATGCAAAAGCAAGCAGCTGAAAAATCAGCTGAAGCTAAAAAAGCAGGTGATGACTTCCGTGCTGATTTCGAGAAACAAGAAGGCGTGATGAAGACTGAATCTGGTCTTCTATACATAATTGAAACTCCTACCGAAGGTGAGAAACCAAAAGAAACTGATACTGTTCAAGTACACTACAAAGGTACTCTGACAGATGGCACTCAGTTTGATAGCTCTTATGATCGTGGTGAACCTGCAACTTTCCCGTTAAACCGCGTAATCCCAGGTTGGACTGAAGGTGTTCAGCTAATGCCTGTAGGTTCTAAGTTCAAATTTGTTATCCCGCCAGAACTTGCTTATGGTGAACAAGACACACCAAGCATTCCTGCAAACTCAACGTTAGTATTTGAAGTTGAGCTACTTAAAATTGAGAAGCCTGAAGAAAAATCAGAAGCAGCGACTAAATAATCAGTCCAATAAGGCTCGAGAGTAAGGCCCGTTTATCGGGCCTTTTTTTACTTTCTGGTTCATGAATTTAACCTAGAGGTTGATATTTCTAATTCAGATAAACAACTTGTAACGTCAATAAAATTTAGCTATGAAAGGTGAACAGCTCTAGGTTGCGGTTCAAACTTTCTGATAAACTTACATCAATTTGTTGATTTATCGTTCCAAGGCTTATGACTACTACAGAAATACTTAATGCGGAAATGCTGTTAGAAATGGAATCGGTTCATGTGATGCCCTTTACTGAACACGATAAAATCATCTTGAGATCATATGAGGCCGTTGTAGATGGTATTGCCAGCTTAATTGGTCCATTTTGTGAAATTGTTCTTCACTCATTGGAAGATTTAAACACTTCAGCGATTAAGATTGCAAATGGTGAAAATACTGGCCGCCAAGTCGGGTCACCGATTACTGATTTAGCTTTGAAAATGTTGAAAGATATTGAGGGCTCAGAACGCAATTTTTCTCGTTCTTATTTCACGCGAGCAAAAGGCGGTGTTTTGATGAAATCAATCACTGTCGCTATCCGTAATGGTGAGAATCGTGTTATCGGCTTACTGTGTGTAAACGTTAATCTTGATGCTCCATTTTCTCAAGTTTTGCAATCCTTTATGCCGACTCAAGAGGCCAAAGAAGCGGCTTCTTCCGTTAACTTTGCTAGCGATGTGGAAGAATTGGTCGACCAAACTGTTGAGCGTACCATTGAAGAAATCAATGCTGATAAATCGGTTTCTAATAACACTAAGAACCGACAAATAGTCATGGAGCTCTATGATAAAGGTATTTTTGATATCAAAGACGCGATTAACCGTGTTGCTGATAGGCTCAATATTTCCAAGCACACGGTATATCTCTATATTCGTCAACGCAAAACTGAGGATGAATTGGAATGAGTTTAACCTACACTCTTGTCGTTAATGGGCCTATTTATGGCAGTCAGGCCGCGCGCAGTGCTTATCAATTTGCTCAAGCATTAATTGATCAGGGGCATTCTTTGGTCAGTGTGTTTTTTTACCAAGATGGAGTGAATAATGGTACAGCATTAAGCGTTCCAGCAAATGATGAATTTGACCTTAATAAAGCATGGCAAACGTTGGCAACGCAGTATGAAGTGCGTCTTGAAACCTGTGTAGCTGCAGCCCTGCGCCGTGGAATTATTAGTCAAGATGAAGCCAACCAACATGCGCTGACACAGCACAATCTAGCACAAGGTTTTGAGCAAGCTGGATTAGGCAGTTTGGCAGAAACCATGTTAACACAAGATAGAGTAGTGCAATTTTGAGTCAATTAACTTATTTATTCCGCACAGCCCCACACAGTAGTGCAGCTGGACGTGAAGGTGTTGATGCGCTGCTGGCGGCCTCTGCTTATTGCGAAGATATTACCGTTATGTTTGTTGGGGATGGCGTTTATCAACTACTGCATGGTCAAGATCCAAGCGATATTCTGAGTAAGGATTATGCACCAATGCTGAAGCTTTTTGACTTATATGGCATAGAGCAAGTATTTGTCTGCGCGACATCGTTAGCAGAGCGGGGTTTAGCACAAGCGGATTTCGTGATTGATGCAATTAAGCTCAATCAAGAGCAATTCAAAGTACAACTACATCAGGCGGGTAAGGTTCTATCATTTTGAGGAAAGCATGTTACATATCATTAAATCCGTAGCGGCACTAAAAGAAGCTATCGCTTTGTATGCTGAAGATGATGAAGTATTGTTGATTGAAGATGCGGTATATGTTGTTAATCCAAAACACTCACTTTTTCATTTACTTCAGGGGCTCTCAACTTATGCTTTACAAAGTGATATCGAAGCACGTGGTATTCAGCGTTACACTAGCCCAGCAGTATCGATAATCAATTACCAAGGGTTCGTTGAATTAACAGTGAAACAAGCAAACTCACTCACTTGGAACTGAATGTTTGATGAAGTTAAGTTAGCTTTTAGTGCCAATTCGCCTAATTGAACAAAAAAGATTCGTATATTTCTTGACACACCTCCCACTGCTGCATAGAATTTTGCGTCCCTGACTGCAATAGTAGATTAGGGATAGATTTTTCACAAAGCTTACTTTCAAGTAAATTCAGGAGCTAGTTAATGGCAACTATTAACCAGTTGGTACGTAAGCCTCGTGCAAAGCAGGTTGTTAAAAGCAACGTGCCAGCACTAGAAGCGTGCCCACAAAAACGTGGTGTATGTACTCGTGTTTACACAACTACACCTAAAAAACCTAACTCAGCACTTCGTAAAGTTTGTCGTGTACGTCTGACAAACGGCTTCGAAGTTACATCGTACATCGGCGGTGAAGGCCACAACCTTCAAGAGCACAGTGTTGTACTAATCCGTGGTGGTCGTGTAAAAGACCTTCCAGGTGTACGTTATCACACAGTGCGCGGTGCACTTGACTGTGCTGGCGTTAACGACCGTAAACAAGGTCGTTCTAAGTACGGTGTGAAGCGTCCTAAGTCTTAATGCTCTTCTTGTTAAGAAGCGTTAAGTAAGGCCAAACACTAAAATTAAATTTTAATTTTTGAAGAAACTGAAAAGTTTTGGATAACCTGAAGAATAAGACTACGGAGATAAATCCATGCCACGTCGTCGCGTTATTGGTCAGCGTAAGATCCTTCCAGATCCTAAGTTCAAATCTGAACTGCTGGCAAAATTCGTTAACATCCTAATGGTTGACGGAAAAAAATCTACTGCAGAAAAAATTGTTTACACTGCACTAGACTCAATGGCTGATAAGTCTGGTAAAGACCACTTAGCTATTTTTGAAGAAGCTCTTGAAAATGTTCGCCCAGCGGTAGAAGTTAAATCTCGCCGTGTAGGTGGTTCAACTTACCAAGTTCCTGTAGAAGTACGTCCGGTTCGCCGTAACGCACTTGCTATGCGTTGGTTGGTTGAAGCTGCGCGTAAGCGTGGTGAAAAATCTATGGCTCAACGCCTAGCCGCTGAAATGCTAGACGCGTCTGAGAACAAAGGTACTGCTGTTAAGAAACGTGAAGACGTTCACCGTATGGCAGAAGCAAACAAAGCGTTTGCACATTACCGCTGGTAATACCTTTTCAGTGCTGCAAGGTTCCTTGCAGCACTTCTCAAGTTCCTATGCCTATGCTAGGAACTATTGCTATATATAGAGTTTAATATTTTTACTATATAGCAATAGTCCCTGTCCCTAAGTTTAAGAGGATTTAATCGTGGCTCGCAAAACTCCCATTGAGCGTTACCGTAATATCGGTATTTGTGCTCATGTAGATGCAGGTAAAACAACGACAACTGAGCGTATTTTGTTCTACACTGGTCTGTCTCATAAAATCGGTGAAGTTCACGATGGCGCAGCAACCATGGACTGGATGGAGCAAGAGCAAGAACGTGGTATTACAATCACTTCTGCAGCGACTACTACCTTCTGGCGTGGTATGGAAGCACAATTCCAAGAGCACCGCGTAAACATCATTGATACTCCTGGACACGTAGATTTTACTATCGAAGTAGAGCGTTCACTACGCGTGCTGGATGGTGCAGTTGTCGTATTCTGTGGTTCATCTGGTGTTGAACCTCAATCTGAAACAGTATGGCGCCAAGCTGATAAATACAATGTTCCACGCATGGTATTTGTCAATAAAATGGACCGTGCTGGAGCTGATTTCTTGCGTGTTGTTGATCAAATAAAAAGCCGTCTTGGGGCGAACCCAGTTCCAATTCAACTTAATGTTGGAGCTGAAGATGATTTCCAAGGGGTCATCGATCTGATCAAGATGAAGATGATCAACTGGAATCCAGCGGATCAAGGTATGTCATTTACATACGACGATATCCCAGCTGATATGCAAGAGCTAGCTGAGAAGTGGCGTAACAACCTTGTGGAAGCGGCTGCTGAAGCAACAGAAGAGCTGATGGACAAGTACCTTGAAGAAGGTGAATTGTCTGAGGTTGAGATCAAACAAGCTCTACGAACTCGTACATTGAACAATGAAATCGTACTGGCCACTTGTGGTAGCGCGTTTAAAAACAAAGGTGTGCAAGCAGTACTGGATGCAGTAATTGAATTCTTGCCATCACCAATCGATGTACCAGCAATTAAAGGTATCGATGAAAAAGAGAATGAAGTCGAGCGTCACGCTGATGATTCTGAACCCTTTTCTGCTCTCGCGTTCAAAATTGCAACGGACCCATTTGTAGGGACGCTAACCTTTATGCGTGTTTACTCTGGAGTTGTAAATTCAGGTGATGCTGTTTACAACTCTGTAAAAGAGAAAAAAGAGCGCTTCGGTCGTATCGTACAGATGCATGCAAACAAACGTGAAGAAGTAAAAGAAGTTCGTGCTGGCGACATCGCTGCTGCGATTGGTCTGAAAGACGTAACGACAGGTGATACTCTATGTGATCAGAACCATAAAGTGATTCTGGAGCGCATGGAGTTTCCTGATCCAGTTATTCAGATCGCTGTAGAACCTCGTTCTCAAGCAGACCAAGAAAAAATGGGTATTGCGCTAGGCAAATTAGCTGCGGAAGATCCATCATTCCGCGTGGAAACGGATGATGAAACAGGTCAAACTTTGATCTCTGGTATGGGTGAACTTCACCTCGATATCATCGTCGACCGTATGAAGCGTGAATTCAGCGTTGATTGCAACGTTGGAAAACCTCAGGTTGCTTACCGTGAGACCATTCGTGGTTCAGCGGAAGTGGAAGGTAAGTTCGTTCGTCAATCTGGTGGTCGTGGTCAATACGGTCATGTATGGATCAAACTTGAACCTTCAGAACCTGGTGAAGGTTTTGTATTCGTAGACGAAATCGTGGGCGGTGTGGTTCCTAAGGAATACATCAGCTCGGTATCGAAAGGTATCGAAGAACAAATGAATAGCGGTGTTCTAGCGGGCTATCCTGTTCTAGATATTAAAGCAACGTTATTTGATGGTTCTTACCACGATGTTGACTCAAGCGAAATGGCGTTCAAGATCGCTGGTTCGATGGCATTCAAGAAGGGCTCACTAGAAGCACAACCTGTGATTCTGGAGCCAATGATGAATGTTGAAGTAACCACTCCGGAAGACTGGATGGGTGACGTTGTTGGTGACCTAAACCGTCGTCGGGGTATGATCGAAGGAATGGATGAGGGTGTGGCTGGTCTTAAGATCATCCGTGCGCAAGTGCCACTTTCTGAGATGTTTGGTTACGCAACGGATCTTCGTTCTGCAACCCAAGGCCGTGCATCATACTCTATGGAATTCAATGAGTATGCAGAAGTGCCTAAGACCTTTGCTGAAGCTATCATGGCTGAGCGAGGTTACTAATTTGGGTGAGTGATCGGTAAAAAGTTTATGACTTTTTGTGAGATCAAGCCGTCCAAATATTGCGCTAACGAGCGTTGGCGCATAAAATAACAATTTCTGGCGCGCCGAGATCAATAATGATCCCGACGAATCATAACTAGGAAGGAACACGATTG
>NZ_BJXJ01000031.1 GCF_007990935.1 Vibrio sagamiensis NBRC 104589 | reverse complement strand
GTTAATCCACTATTAAAATTACCTGTCACATTTGCATTATATCGAGTAAATCCACTAACTCGATTATTTTGATACTTGGGTACAATCTGTCCAGAGCCAGTCAATGTAACATTTGAAACATAGAAATCGCGATTACTTATCTTAAAGAAAATAGGCAATGAAGCCTTATGAAGGCTAATAGCGCCGGAATCAGGAACAATATATCTATATTGATATTCAATAAAAGCCATTCCGGAATATACACCATTATTCTTTGGTTTTCCGCTCATAGAGACCTTAAAAGCAGGTTTTATAAATCTAAATGGTGTGGATGGATCTGGTAGAGAAGTTATGTTTGAACAGTCATCATTATAGCCCTCTGGGGTTATAATTTTTATATTATCAACATGTATATTAACATGATCACTCCCCGACTTTAAATTAATAGTTTGATTGTCATTAATAATAGAGACTTGCTCCCAACAAGCTGTAGGAGGTAAGTTATCAACAATATGCCATTGAGAAGGAGATATTTCATCACCATTAAAGATAACATTATTCCAAATAATAATACCATCTTGATAAGAGCCCTCTAAAGTCAAAGCAAGGATTGGAGATGAGAACACAAATAAATTCAGTAATAATGCATAATACCTCATATATTATGCCCTTTATGAATAGTTATTGATTCACGATATTTAGCGCGATGAGTCTCAAGGTTAACAAGGATATCATCTGACATCAAACCTTCCTTCAAATTAACATTTAACTTTCTACCAGCAAGAACAACAAACTCTTGAGTACAGTCTGTATCCTCTGATTTGATATACTTACACGAATCTAAATTAGCTCTTATAAAACTATTACCTTTATTATGAATATAAAGTGTCTTTCCATCATATTTGATATCATAATTAATTGGTTGTTCTTCACCAGCTAAGATAAATAAGGGCCCCAAACCAATAGTAAAGTTTACATGATTGGTTTTTTCCATACCTTCAGAGACATAAGCTTGAGGAATGAAACTTATCTGGAAGGCACGATCAATATTATTAGATTTAGGATCTAAATTAGTATCAGATAGAGTAATAAAGAAATCTTTTTTTCTCCCTGGTTCAATGATCGTCTTTCTAGGTGATAGATTTATTTTCCAATCAAAAATATTATTTCTATTGTAGTCCACCATTTCTATCTCACCATTTTTTATAAATAATTCAGATACAGAAGTGGAGACAAAAATTCGAGCATTTTCATTATTTTTAATTGTAAAAACAGACTCATCATCATAAGCGGAAACCAGCATCATTGAATTAATTTCTAAGGCAGTTGAACCAAAAGAAATTGATAATAGTAAAAATATTATCACTTGACTTAATTTATGTTTTATCATTTTTTTACCTATAAATTATATTAAAATAGTATTTAAGATTTAAATACACACTCCTGAAAATGAAGTTGAGTTTTTAATTTGTTTAAAATTACATACTCTACTGTTAGAACTTAAATTGAAATTACTACCTTTGATATATGTAACCTGAAAAACACCATCGTCTGAGATCTGTTGTACGTCAATACAAGTTTCTCCTGCACAGTCAAGAGATGAGATTGGATTACCGAATTCATCATCTAAAATGACAATCATATTTTCAACATCATACGCTTTAGGGCTTACTGTGTATAACGTTCCGGGCAGAGATGTAACATCAAAGCTATTATCTTTTATTAGGGTATTTTTTTCTTTTGGTTCAATCAATATTTCTTGCTGTTGATATTCAACCAATTTAGTAACATTAGAATCTTTATTAAGCACTTTCCTTGAGATAAAACGTCCATTTTTTGAACTTGATACATAAACACTTTCTTCCTTAGCCGCTAAAAAATTATCACGTCTTAATTTAATAAATGAACGTCCTTTTAAGCTTGTAAAATCCAGGCTACCATCACTGAATATTTGAGTTCCGGAAGCACTACATGACAAAGACTTTCTTCCAAGTGAGTCAACATATACGTATGCATTAGAGTTAAATTTTTGGTTTTTTAAATGTATAGACGAAGAAAAATCAACGAATGATCTGTTTGTGATAGCTTGGTGACTTAAAGATGTATTACTATCAAAATTTTCTGATTCATCAATTATATTTAATGAGTTTCTCATACTGATTACATTATTATCCTTCACATACACATTGTTGCTAGCAGAAAAAATCTCATCAAGCTTGACCTGTAATGATAACGAAATATTAAATGAAGAATCCCGAGTTTCATAACGTTGGTAATCTGCAGATAAAGTAATATCTGCTGAAGATAAGTGGTAGTTTAAAGAAGAATAAACCATTCTATAATCATACCTATCACTTTTTTGATAATAAGAAAAATTATTATCTGAGTATTGTGATAACCGTATATAGCCAGTTCCACCAAGTACAAGCCCAGATGCTCCTATACCAAATTCACGATAGCTATTATCTCTATATAATGTATTAATTAAATCAAAGCTATTAGTATTAGCCTTCAAATCTAAATGACTATAATAAAAATCGAAAAATGACATTCTAAAATTCAATGTAGTGAAACTGTCACCATACTCATTAACTCCCCCCGTACCTTCAAAATACCAGTCATCCTTAAAAAGATATTTACTTCCGATTTGAAAGTAATGACCATATTCAGAAAGTGTAATACCACTGCCAATCATAAAAGGCTCATCAATACGATAATTCAACAGACCTCTTGAAAAGAAAAAGTCATCCCCTTTCGAATTTTCCATCAAGCCAACATTGAGAGTATGATCATAGCGGCCAGTCTCAAGTTGAAAGTCATTATTATTGACAATTCTTTTCTCTTCTCGAAAGATTTCTTCACCTAACGCCTTAAAAATAATAACAATTTTGTAAGAACCAACTGGTAGATCATCGTAACTGATGAAGTTTTTTCCTTCCGAAATAGATTTGCTGTAAATTATTCTTTCAGATTTATAAACCTCTACTTGACCATTTTCTGAAGCATAAAAAATTATTTTCTGAGAATTTTTCGTTTTATTCTTGATTAATTGACGACTTGAAGCAACATACGCTGACGTAGAAATGTAATTAGTACCATTAGATAAATAGTCGGTTGAATTAAAAGAAAGAGTGTTTTCACTATAGCCAAATTTAAGTAAGTTATCCAATTTTTCATAACTATACATAGCCTCAAATAAATCCGTATTACCTTTAGTATCAATTTGAGTATCAATACTTAGAAAGCCAATAGGTAAACCAACTGTCGTATTATTTGACCAATTTAATTTTGGCTGTTTATTCATCTCGCTAGATAGATAAAAGTTACTCCAGTTAATCATTGCTGGTGATTTATTTTCATATTCGATGTACTCTTTCTCACCAGAAATACTCTTGAAAGCACTGGGGGATAAAATAACTTCTAAAATAGAGTTATCGTAGTCGAAATCTAGAACATATTCTCTTTCATGATTTTTTTTTGATAATATATCAGACCGATTAATTCCTTTTTTTAGAATAGATATTATATCAGATGATGTTATACCTTTAATTCCTTTATCATTCAAAAAAGATCTAACACCATTAATGTTTGAAGAATAATTTACCAACTTTATAGATTCATATGATACTAACATCTCAGTGTCAACACTTTCATTAATTCCAGGTAATCTTATCGAAATCATTTTATTTTTTTCTATGAAATATTCTGAGAAATTATCAGGATATCCTTTAGAATATACATCAGCATGAAAAAATTGTAGAATAGATATGAAGACTAATAAATAAAAATTAGACATTTTTTGATGTTACCATTATAGAGACCGTTCCTGAGCAATCATATTTTTCATTTCCAAATTCTTTTATTTCATCAAAGATTAATTCTAAAGACAATGCATTATCACCATCATCCCAATTAAAATCTAGCTTATTTTGGTTCTCTATATATTTACCGTTAAATTTGATATTAACTGGTATTAAAAATGAAGACCTAAAGGAGGTACACTGATGTAAAGAATGAATTAATGATAAGGTATATTTACCAGAACTTTTAGAGCTTTTTAGTTCAAATGGATACTTTAAGTTATCAAACTTTTTTTCAGTCAAATTAAAAGAAGCTACCATAGAAGAATCAATATTAATAATTTCCAATGAGGTATTATTGGACTTATTTATGTATACTGAAACAGGTACCGGAATGATTTTTTTCAAATCTTTTATATATGCTGATTCAACATTAAAGCTTAAAGTCAAAACTATTATTAACAATCTTGCATTTAACATAATTTAATAGTATTCATATTATTAAATAGATTTATAACCCCTATGCCAACATGGAGCATAGGGGAGAGGAGTGTGTTAATTAAGTAGTAGAATTTGTGATAATTAAACTAACTCTTAAATTCACCATATCAAGAGCTTTTGCCGGAAATTGCTCATCATTTTCAAATGACAAATTATTAAATTCTGTAAAGGTAATAGCTGTATCCTGATCTTTGCTTATACTTTCGTTGTTAACCTTCCATGTCGCGTCTGTTAAATAGTTATTAGAAAGAGTATCCCCAACTTCCAAAGCTGGATCTTTTAATTTAACTTTGTAATCACCAGTTACTAAATCTCCATTGTTATCTTCTAATTTAAATACAAAATCACTGGCAGAAAGCTTAAAGTGTCCTAGTTTATCACCCTTGCCTATTGTCAAATTTCCGTTTGAGATAGCTTCAACACTTAGAGCACTACCTATACCTGTTCCAGAAGGAACTTGCCCAGTCCAATTAAAAGATGCAGTTGAAGAAGTATTTGCCTGAGTTTGCATTCCTATAGATGACAGTGACAAAAAAATTGCCGGTAATAGTAAGTTTTTAAATTTAATTTTTTTCATAATAAATCCATATTTTTCTGTATTAATTTCATTTTAAAGCTGGTGACGTGTCACAAAGCGGAACTACAATACCCCATTAAATCCTAACAATTAAATAAATTAAATTAAATTAAAAAAATCAAATATAAATAAACAAATAACATACACTTATACAAATCAGGCACGGTGTTTATTTTTGTGATCACAGCTGATTAGATAAAGAAGAGTAATTAAATGTAATCTTGATGTAAGTATTATTCAAACCTCAATTAAAATATTATATGTTTTCCAGCGTCAATTTATATTGACTAAATTAAAAACAACTCAATTATTTAGAGGTTTACGATGATAAGAGAAAGATGGAATAGGACATTAACATTAAGCGTCATATCCTTAATTCCTTTAGGCGCTATTGCAGACAATCATATATATAATAGCTGTAACGAAATACTAGCTGAAGGAGCATTTAATAGATATCAAGCAACTAACAATTTTGAAACCAGATTAGCGTTAAAGAAATGGCTATGTAGCGAAACATCTAATGAAAACTTAAACCTTCAGTATGATGTTATGAATATTTTTTCACCAAATCATGATCTTGAAAACTTATCCACTTGGAAAAGAAACAACTGTCGTGGTACAGACTTTAACTATTCAGGAAGTAAATCTTCTCACCTTTTGATACAAAGTAATAATGATATTGTTTTAGATGATTGGAGCAATTGTATGCAAAAGCAACAAGCCCATCCTCTCATTTGTTACGCAAAAGAAACTGTGGATTCTGTTAAAATGGTACTTAAAGTGAATGGTAATAGTGGTATCGGTAATATTAATGTGCTCGAAGCGATTGGGACCAATATGACGGCTCTTACAACTGTACCACGAGTCTTAAGAACCGGAAAAAGAACAGTCCGATATAAAATAGATAATATCAATCAGGAATCCTATTTTGATTTAAATGGTCAAGCTGACTATATAGACGTTTCATGTAATTATACGATACCTAAAAAACCGATTATTGAATCAAATAAAGAATGTGATTTATTCAGAATGCAAGTCTTGGATAGCGGTAAAATTTCTTATCGCGAATATGAATATTTAAAAGATACAAATATGGTTCCCTTGTTTAGTAAAGAAAATGGTAAATACATCGGTGGCTACCCTTGTGATATTTATGAGTGAAGAATAAGGATATTAAATGAATATTAATAAAATAACACTTATTTTAGGAATCAGCCTTTTCAGCTCCACAACTCTAGCAATTCCTGAAATCGAAGTACAACAAAGATGTTCAATGGATAGTTTAAATGTATCAAAAGCAATTGGGAGAAACAAATGGGCTAAGAGATGTTCATTCATTTCTGAAAGAGATTATGAGTATTATACATATGACGATGATGGTAACATAAGAGCCAGACCTAAGTACCCAAGTTTTTTTAGTCCATATAATTTTAATGATTGGTTTAGAGCTCCTACTAATGAATATTCCTCATGTAATATAAAACATTATACAAAAAAGATATTTTGTGTATCTTCATGCTATACACCCGACCAAAAAATACTATTTTCTGATGGAGAACACGCCATATATGATGCACTAACAAAGAGATTAACAAATATCGTCACCTTATCTGACGATGCAAACCTCGAAAATCTCTCTTATCAGATAAAAGATGTCGAAGCCTATAGTGAGTCAATTATTGAAACAGTTCATAATATTCGAGTATTTCACACTGCCAGCGGTAACCAGATCAAGGTAACGGATAATCACCCGTTACTTGTTTCTACAGGTTACATGCTCACCGCTGAAAATATTAATACTGGTGACAGCTTGATCAGCAAAGATGGCACCTTTGATGAAATCACCAACATTGAAGACATTAAATTTACAGGAAAAGTCTATAATGTCATGCCAGATACCTCAGATAACAGTACAAATGGTCAAATCGTTGTAGCACAAGGATTCCTCTCTGGTTCTATGTATTATCAAAATGATGGTGCAGATCTGACTGGAAGACTATTACTAAGAAGTCAGGTTCCTACCGATCTCTTTTAACCTATTATGATAATACTTAAATAACTTCAATTTAAATTAAAGCAAGGCATGTATGCCTTGCTTTTCACAGGTTTTATATGTTGAAAAAAATACTATTCACTACATCCATACCTACTATCGCTTTTTTAATCTTTCACTATGGTATGCAAGAAAAAGGTTTTAATCTATCTGTTCTAGGAGATGATTTACTTAATGAAAAAAATATACAGTCATCTATTACTTCCACCTTACCTCTTACCAAAGGTACACCTGTCCAAACCATCAATTCATACCATATCGATGATCTAGATCCAGATGAACAAAGCTATGACTGGGCATTTAATACTTGGCGTCAACCAAGCGAAAAGTTTGATCATTTTATTTCTCTAAGTAGCAAAGTATTGACTACTACTTCTGATCGACAAAACTTTGAGTTATTATTAAATGACTACAAAATGGTAGAAGCTTCAAGAATAGCGCTATTATCTGATATTGATACGAATAGATATAACTATGATGATGAACGTGAAAGATGGGATGCCATTTATTATATTAGCAGTATCATTACAGGTAAGTATAGAACTCAATACTTTAATGATATTATCAATTTATCTATAGAAATAATTAACAAACCACTTCCAGAAAATATTACTGATATAGAGATAAAAAAATCTCTTATTGGAGATAAAGTTGAAATTGCTATGGATTTAGCCATCTTCCAGCCTGAAGTATGGTTAGAGTATAAAACCAATAGCACTCCTAGTATGGATAAGTTCATACATTATGTTGATACTGAAGCCTCTTTTAGTCGTGCACAGGCTAAAGATAATGCTGAAAGGCTAGCTACGAGATTGAAAAATCTATCAGAAAAAACCCACAACGAGTCTCAATAAAAATTCAGTTAAAATCAAATTTAAATATAAAGAGTTACCTATCTGACTAGAAATGGTTTTTCTTCAATAGAAGTCATTCACAGGTAACTCTTCTTAAACCTCAGATAACAGATAACAGATAACAGATAACCCATCTAACTAACAATTCACATACCCCGTAATTTCAGGAGGAATAGTTCAGAACACCTTAAGGCTAATTGAGCATATCTGCTTATTCTTCAAAACTGACGTTCAGAAATACAGGATGCGAAAAGTTCAAAGTCTGGCTCGTAAGAGAACTCATATCCAAAGTATAGGTTCATATTTTTATATTGAACTGGCTTAGTAGGTTTAACTGTTTGTGTAGTCGACCAGTAATTATAACTTGTTGGCCACCCCCGTTTATTAAACATATTACCAAAAGTATTAAACAGTTTATCTAATTCGTTCAAGGTTGCTAATCGCCAGTTTGTTCTTCCACCTAAAGTTATCGTATTATAGGTATCACAGAGTGCCAGCGCTTTAGAGTGACTAAATCTATAGAAATTACCGTAATTCTGACCCAGAACTCCATTATCTGTACTATTAGTTTCAATTAATTCAGAACTTATGTTATCTAAGAAATTAACTGATGGTGAATTTGTAAATAATGTTTCATTTCCTATATCAGCAATATCAATACACGCTTTATCTGGTAGTCTTCCATTACACAAATAAGCATTCGTAAGATCTTGGTTTATTCCTACTAATCTCAAGATACCGGCTTTAAAGTTTCCTTCATTATCAGAAAGTACGAAGCTTACATCCGTGTTTTTCGGACTGTATTTATTCCAGTTAAAAGTAAACTCTTTGTTGTTAAGGTCTTTTCTTTGCTCATCATTTAACGATACAGATCCATCAATTGAATAGACGTTTATTAATTGGTAATCAATATCATATTCTAGTTTTATAAGGTTTCTAATATCAACAATTAAGGTAGGTTGAGAATCAATTTCATACCTAAATTCTTCTATATCAGATATTATAATTCCATTAGTATGTTCTTTACCGATGGTGATATCAATTTGTCCTAGTTTAGCTTCAGTAGATTGTTTGGAGTTAAAAAGTGTATAAAAAATACGTACATAACCTGCTGTTTTTCCATAATATGATATTGTTTTTTCAGAAGTTTCTATTTCACCATCTCCTAATAGTAGGATATCTTCGGATAAGTCCCATTCTGAAAAATTTAACTCACTCAATTCATCTACTAAATTTATATTAACTACGGCTTGAGAATTTGGGTTATTTGTTAATGATATATGCTTTGATATTGTTGGTAGTCTCGCATCAGACTCCACCGTAGCAAACAAATTTATTTTGGCAAATTGACTCTCTACCTCCTCATTACTGCTCGTTTTTCTTCCAATCACTTTATATCGATAAGTACATAAGTTATGATTATCTAATTGGACATAGAAGCCCAAACGATCACCATTTAGTTCAGGAGTTGGGGTGCCACAATATCCTGACTGGTACACACTTTCTTGCCCCATATTTTGATTAGTGACCTCTACTTCAATGCTATCTATATCGACATCATTTTCATACGATACGTAATTACTTATATCAATATATTCTTGAGTACTGGGCTGAACAGTAATAAAGCCACTTCTTGTACTAATCGCCTGAGGTTGTGCAGCGTGATCAGTTGTAGGTCGATTGTGGGATGCATTTGAAGAAGGATCCGAAGAATCCTGACACCCAAATAGACTTGCAATTAATACAATAGTAACCACCTGTAAAAATAATCGATATAGGTAGAATGATTGCTTAATTTTATTATACATTAGTTCACCTTATTAGTTGAAAAATATAAATTTTATGTTTTTATACATAATTACACAGTAAGGGTTAAGGTAGATTTAATTTGTTTATTGCCAATGCATCTTATCAAATCAAAGTAAATAATAAATTATCAATTAAGAACCCACTAAGTAAGTAAGTAAAAATCGACAATTTACTATTGTTATAATTTTAACTCTTTAATAGCAAACCTTTAACTAAAGTAAATTAATTTTATATAAATACAAAAATATAAATATTAACCAAAAATCTGATTAGTAATTCTCAATGTGATTATTATTATCACAGTTTTTTGGATAATATATCAATGCGATAAAATGTCTTATACTAATGGATAATCTAATTAAAAATGGAAAGGATATGCCCAAATGACTTTTATCATCGAATGGTTTCGACCAATAGCGATTATTGCTGTTTATTTTATTGCAGAGAATAATAACACCAACGTCCATTCCTTTTTCCACATTCTAGGGCCTTGGATTGTCGCCATTATGGGATTCAGTGTTGCATTTGAAGGGCTTTGCTTGGGCAAAGAAGCCGCTGGTAAAATCGGTTATCGCTCGGATCGGCCTTATCAGGTTCAATCTGCTCTTTGCAATCTTGCCATTGCTATCGTCGCCGTCTTTGTCTTCTTCTCTGATTGGGGCAGCATGGCAGATGTCACTATCACACTAGTTATGTTAGTTTTCTTCTCGCTTTCGGCTTTAAATCATCTTTTAAACGCTCTAATTCAACACAATTTTAAACCTGTTAACTTGTTGAGACCACTCATGACTGTCGTGTTACTCTTTCTTTTAGTCCCACCTATATTATCAGTGTTAAGTTAGTTTCTTGTGCTTGTCCTGTGTAGCTTGTTTAATTCATTTGGTAATTTAATAAAAATAAGTCGCTCAGTAATATTCTGAGCGACTTCCGATATTTTATTTGTTATTATTTAACATACTCTTTCCAAGCTTCTTGCCAGTTTATCCCTTCACCTGGTTCATATTTTTCTGGATTAATATTGCATTTAGCCTCATCAAAGCACTGAAAAAGTCTTTGATTTACATCATTGTAAACAATATCACCATTACTGAATTTCTGGCGCTTGGTATTTACCAAATCACTTTTATAGTGAGGATATCCATAGTCAGGAACTCCTTTAACGATATAACGCGACAATTCTCTAATTAACGTGTCTTTACCCATTGAGCTTCCTGGACCACCACTATGTAAGCTTAATGTAATTATCGAACCGGGAGCAATATGCCTTTCTCTTTCTCCTATGGCAAGCATATTATTCCCATCATTTTGTACAGAATCACAATAGTAACAAGTGCCTTTGTAGGTTTCGAAATTATACACGTCATTAATTTTGGCGATTACTCGATGTTCACCATAATAAATACCCTGCGGTATCACTGCTTCTATACCTCCCATGGGTAAGGTGTATATTTTAAAGTCGTTCGGATTTGGATATTGACTATTGAATTCTTTATGTAGATTCGCACGGATAGGATCAAGCACTGCCTCCTGAGTCAATAGCGTTGCCATGCCCATATATTGACTGTATTCCGTTTTCAAATTGTCCGCTTTAAATTGATTATTATCACTCCCAACCAATAAAATCACTGTTTTATCTTTTGGCCAACCTCCAAGTTCTGACATAGTATCATTCACATATCTCCTTAGCATGTCTGTACTGCTTGCTCGAGTCATGATGTGATACTCATCAATTGCGTGACTAAAGTTACTTAAAAAGTTTCTCAATTGATTATTGTATGGTCTTGCCCAATATGGTGTGTATTGTGGTATTGACAGTTCGAGACTAATATCTGGATATAGATTGTTTAAGTTATTTAAGACATTGCCCAATTTTTGGTAAAATGCTCCTTCTTTTTCATCTGGACTGAAATCACCATTTCTCCAAGTTTTATTTTGAATATCAAAGGTTATTCTATCTATATTAACCGGTGATCTTCTTACTGACTCATCGATCAAGTTATAAAGTTCTTTTGCATCACAGACCATTACCGGATCGTCATGTTCGCCAGCATCACCGCCAAAAACAAGACCTACTTTACCACCATTTTCTTCAAAGTTTTTGTATTTTTGTGCATGCCCAGTAATGGGATTAGCATCGGAACCATCTGTTATATTATCGAAATTGCAATTCAACCCTTTTTTAATTAAAAGAAAACCGATAGACACATCCTTAATATCATAATTGTCGTCAACTTTTTCTAAAGCATAGGGATCTTGATTTAGTACATATGCTCCCATGTATGCAGCTGTTGGTTTACTTCCAGAGAATTCACTTGCATGACTTCCTCCAGTTATAATTAATAGAGATATAATCCCAATTATATTTTTCATCTAAAATTCCTTTTTTATTTATAGCTTATAATATAAAGAGCGGAAATTTCCGCTCTTTATATAATTTATCAATCTATGAATTTAAGCTCATATGGATCCCATGCTTGGTTCCAATTCAGACCATCCCCCGGAGCATAGTATGTCGGTAGACCATTGCACCAATTTGTAATTTTACACTTATATAGGGACCTAGTTGATTCACCGTAAACAATATCACCTGCCTTGAACACCTGACTACCTTCCACTACAGCATCTGCATTGTAATGAGGATAGCCATAATCAGGTAAATCATCTTTTAAGTTTGGAACAAACATTGCCTTCACTACAGCACTATCAGGTACATTTTTCAATTTACTACAAGATTTTGTCGAACCATATTCTAGATAAACGCCATTGCCTTCTACTGCTGCACATTGTCCATTCTCTTCAATATCCCAATCATTGTTACCTCCTTCACCATTAAAATGGCTTCGAGTTGAGAAATTTGCATATGATTTACCAGCTGTGTCTGTAAGATCCCAACTTACTCCAACCCAGCCGTTTACCCAAATTTTCCCATCAATTTGAGTCCCACAAAAACTACCAGTTGTACCGGAGTTAATATAGAAAAACTCATCAGTTGTTTCGTCTATCCCACTGTCGTCGATATATTGCTTAACTCTAACTTTCAAATCTTTGTAGAAAGGTTCCGTTATTTTTACACATGGAATTTGGTGAGCATAGCCATTTGGTCCTCGTACGGATACATCATCAATATTTGCAATTGCATTCGCAGATAATGATATCAGAGGTACTGTAAGATATTTTAATTTCATTTTCATGATTCTATTCCTATGTTTTTAAATTTTCCTTTTGACTTTAAGCATTGCCCAAGGTCAACTTAATTTTTAAACTTAAAACATCAATAATCAAATAATAAAAAATCATCAAAAATAATTTAAAAAATATTATAATTACTTTTTCACGCAGTGATTATATAATAAAAATGGGATAAATAGAGTATTAAGGATTACATATACTATATCTCCAATTAACCCTTAAGAGCCTTTTTTCAGTTATATATGGTTTTGTTGCGTAAATCGATGGAACTAAATCCAAAGCTTACGATCTGATCGCTACATTCATTCGACTCTGTAGTCTCATGCCTAAATCACGTTATAAAGCAAACAACTGGAAACAGTACAATCATCAACCACGGCTCTTTGACATTTTAGATTGATTATGATGCGATAAGTGGGTGAAAGTAAGGCAAACAAAATAAGCGCAGCAGAGACCGTATTTTCAGCGATTTAGCGATTTAGCGATTTAGCGATTACAACAGCTTTAATGATAAAGCGTATTTTTCAATGCCATTTCGCACTTCACTAGGCTTTATTGATTCTGTATTTCTACTTGCTCAAAATCCACTGAGTTGTTCACATTACAGTTCTATAAGCCGTCGAGCCAAAGACGTTGATCTGTAGTTTAAAATGAAAACAAAAGGACCGATTCAATGCCTCGCCATCGATGCAGCAGGGCTCAAAGTTTATGGTAGGGGCGAGTGGAAAGTCAAAAAGCATTGCACGGATGGTAAACATAGAATGTGGTGCAAATTACATCACACAAGTCGGTGAAACTTACGCGATACTCAAATCGTTAAATAAGCTTACGGGGCTTGTTATGCCTAAAACTTGCCGAATTAGCTAAAAGTCAATCTCAATAGGTCGATTCGGCTTCGAAAGTGAATTACGCATCAAAGCCTAAAAAGAGCGGAAACTAACGCTCTTTTATAAAAACTAATAATTAATAGTTATTTTATTCGAATGGCACTTCATATTCACTCCATGCCTGATCCCAATTTAAACCCTTTCCTGGCTCATAGTACATTGGGTTACCATTACACCAGTTTTCAATTTTACATTGATATAAACTTTCATCATACTCACTATAAACAACATCATTTGCCTTAAATTTTTCAGGTTTCACATCTTGTGATTTATAGTGACGATAGCCATAGTCAGGCTGTCCTGTGACAACATAAGTTGCAACTACTCTAATTAGCGTGTCGTCACCGACTGAACCACCCGGGCCACCAGAATGTTGAGTTAGTGACAACGTTGAGCCTATCATTTCTATTCCAGATCCTGAGAATTGCGAATTTTCAACATATACCTTACTATCCGAATTCCCTAATACATGACAATAATAACATTCTCCATTATAAGTTTCATGAGTATATACATCATTAATTTTTGCTATGATTCTGTGTTCACCACCATAAGCAAAAAATTTCTCAGGTACTTCGGTACGAATTTGTCCATTTGGTAATGCATATATTTTGTAGCCATCCTCAGAATAATTTTTTTGGATAACGACATCATTTTCCTCGCTAGTAGTGGAATCACCTGTATTCGCTAATACGAGTCCTGATGATACTAGAGATAGTAGTGTAAGATATTTTAATTTCATTTTCATAATTCTATTCCTATTTTTTAATTTTTCCTTTTAACTTTAAGCATTGCCCAAGGTCAATTTGATTTTCAAACTTAAAATATCAACAATCAAATAATAAAAAGTCATCACGAATAAATTCAAAAGTATTACAATTATTTTTCACTCGATAATTATATTATTTTACGTATTATACAATTACATTTATTTTTAAATTATCTAATGAAGAATGGGATAAATGAGTATTAGAGATTACATATACTATATCTCCAATTAACCCTAAAGAGCCTTTTTTCAGTGATACATTCTTAGCACCCAATGTAGAAAAGACAAGAAAGTACCATCGTTCGATATAGAGAATCGTCAAAAAGTCTTTGGGCTAAAACTGCTCAATCTCTCGGTGCGGTATTTGAGTTCAACCCGGTAGCATTTATTGGATAAAGATTACTTTCTTAATATCAATGATTTTTGAAATCACTCTTTTTCTGATGAATTGAAGACTCAAATTATCAGAATAATCAATCATAAAAAAGAAATAACAAAAGATACATAATAAACCACAGGTATATGGTTGTTAAATTCATCCACTTTTTTTGTCAATTTCAAGTCAATTCTCACACATGTGACAATGCACTGCAATTTTTATGTAAAAATATAAGTATCAATAAAAATCGAGAATAAAAATCGGAAATTTTTACCTTATGAAACACAAAAGAAAGGTGCAGAATAGTTGCATCTTTATTGCCTTAGCAACATTGTCACACAGCACTATGGCTGATATGTATATTGCTCCCACCATTGGTATGAGTTACTTCTCTGGTGGTTGTGAGTCTCATGAGCTCAGCTGTGATACAAACGACATTTCTTTTGGTGCGACGCTTGGCTATCAATATTCCCCGAATATCGCTATCGAACTGAGTTACCAGCATTATGGAGAAGTAGATGCAACCTACCCAGCGCTTCAAAATCAGCTCCTGAAGGCGGATTACTCAGCAAAAATTCAAAGCGCTGAGCTCGGTCTCGCTTACTCTTTGCCTGTTGCAGATTCATTAAGCCTTAACCTCATCGGTGGCGCAGCTCTTTGGTTTGTCGATATGGACGGCAAAGAACTAAATTATAGTGTAAACAAATCAAGCAATGGCCTTTCTCCCTATCTTGGTACCTCTGGCAGTTATAAACTATCTGAACAATTCAGTGTTGATTCTGGTCTAAAATGGGTCAGTTCTGTTGGTTCCAGTGCCACTGGTAAATCCGATATCTGGCAAGCATTTATTGGTTTAACTTACTATTTCCCTTCAAGTATTTCGACTGCTTCTGTACCCAGAACATACGATGCAGAGCCATTATCTGCCTCTCTGTCAACTTCTTTAGTCCTTTCCGATAAGGTCAAATCAACGGCAAAAGAAGAGCAATCATTAACTTTATATTTTGATTTTGACAGTAGCCAGCTTTCGCCTGATTCACTGATTAAGTTGAAAAGCTTTACCCAAGGAGTGTCTGAAAAGCAGTCGGTTCTGATTATCGCTTCAACAGATAATACTGACACAAATCACTATAACGATAACCTGTCTATTCGCAGAGCAAAATCAATTAGATCAGCTTTGTTAAACGAAAATATCAAAAAACAACGAATTAAAATCACAGCGCTTGGTGAAGAAGTGCAGAGTCTTTCTGTTCCAAACTCTCAACGCCGAAGTGCGACCATTAAAATCTACAACCATAACCTGGCCACACCTTTGTGAGCAGGAGATCTAAACTATGATAAAACCTTTTGTATGTAGCCTTTTTATATTGCTTTTAACTGCTTGTGATGGCTCTGGTGGTTTACCTAAACAAGACGCAGGCAATAATAATCCCGTTATCATCGCTTCAAAACCAATCATAAATATTACGGATTTACCAACGAAAATATTCGCAGGTGAGACACTCACTTTACATGGTATTGCTTGGGATAATACAACCGATATTGCTTCTATTAGCTGGTCTAGCACAGGGATGAAATTACTCAACCAAGATATTCAGTTACAATCAAATGACTCAGAGCAAGAACCAACACGCTTCACTGTAAGATTCCTCGTAGATCAAGTTTTAGTCCCTCAAAAAGGGACTATTTTGGGTACGGCCACTTCTCTTTCAGGCCAAAAAAGTGACAATAAACCAATTGAATTGACTATTTTCATTAAAGAAAATGCCGATAATACCAAGCCATCAGTCTCCATCCCACGTATTAGCTTAAATAAAATGATCGGCCCAATAACGGGAGGCCAAACGATTACTATTACAGGAAAAACTTGGGATAGAGTTGGTGACATCACTCAATTCAACTGGAAGACGCAACATCTAGAGTTGGTAAAGCAAAGCTTAATCCCTGCTACGGGAGATTCTGAGCAAGACCCATTATCATTTTCAGCCACATTTAAGATCGATGACGTAACTCAAGCAACAAGTGCAACTCTTGATGTTTTATCAATATCGAGTACTGAACACCAAAGCCCTCATGCGACCATGACGCTTGCAATTGAGCCGGACACAAAGCCTGCGCCGATTGCTTTGCCTAAAATCAAATTTGATCGCTTATCTTTGACCGCTGTTAGTGGCCGACCATTTGTCGTCACAGGTCGAGCATGGGATGAGTTTGGTGATACTGCCAGCATTGCTTGGGATAATAGTGAGCACTTTGCCATTATTGATGAAAAAACAGAACTTGAAGCTGACAGTTCTTCTCCTTTTCCCATTTACTTTGAAGCAACGCTTGTTGCTTTGGATGTTTCCACCACAACCAGCGCACCTATTCAAGCATCAATTACCGCTGAAAGCGGAGCTTCTCAAACTACAAGCGCTACCTTAACGATTCTTCCAGAGCATACACCACTTAGTAAAACATACATTGAATTAACAGGTATACCTGACTCTGTAAACAGTGGTGAAATATTTACAATTTCAGGCACAACTTGGGCCGATGATGGTGATATTAAATCTTTAGAGTGGACAAACCCTCATTTGACCTTACTAAATCAAGAAACGGAGTTAATTGAGAACGATTCAGAGCAAAACCCGAGTACTTTCAAAGCCACTTTTGTCGCTGATACACTATTAGATATAGACAAAACTGCCACTGTAAGTGTGACTGCTACATCTACTGAATACAATGAAAGTACACCAGCTTCAGAAACAATCACGATCATCGCACGCAAAGAGGATACTCAGCCAATTCATGTCTCGCGACCTCATATAAAAATCTTATCCAACCTAGCGAACTCTCTAGAAAGTGGGCAAACTTTTACTATCACAGGTAAGGTCTGGGATGATGCAGGTGATGTTACTGCGTTGAATTGGACAACAGAAAATGCCACACTTATTAATCAAATATTTACCCCAGCTGAAGGTGACTCTAAGCTCAATCCAAACACCTTTAAGGTGACATTTAGAGCTGATCAAGTACGTTATGATTTACTCGCATCTGTGAGCGTCATTGCCACATCTTCAGATCAGATGCAAAGCTCACCACAGACGACAAATTTCACCATTATCTCACGTGATTTCTCTGATGCATCATATCCACATATTATCCTAGCACCAATCGAAAATAATATCCTAACAGGAACGACAATTGCTGTATCTGGTACCACTTGGGATAGTGCTAAAGGTGATATTACCTCACTTGAATGGGATGCAGAAAACCTTACTCTTGAGTCACAAACTTTTACACCGATCGAAGGCGACTCTATAGAAAATAAAGTCAGCTTTAAAGCAACGTTTAAGGCAAAAGAAGTCACCGAAGACTTATCTGCATCAATAACCGTCACGGCACACTCTGATAAAGGCGAGCAAATACAATCAAAATTGGATGATTTAACCATCATCGCCAGAAAGGAAAACAATGAACGCCCGGTCATTTCAAAACCAACGGTTACGTTAACCCCCTCTCGTGACACATTAAGGCCTGGAGAAACCGTCACTTTAACAGCAGAAGCTTACAGTACTAATGCTAATATCGACTCAGTCGAATGGAAAACAGATAGCAGTGACTTATCGCTCTTACATGCTGACGATATCCCTACAGGCAGTACCGACAGCAAAGATAAACCACTCACATTGAACGCCAAATTCCAAGCAAGTGACTTCGTTAGTCTGGAGCAGGCTAACATTACTGTCATTGTAAGAGGCGGCAGTACGGGTATCCCTACCAGCAAAAGCGCTAAGATTGAGTTAAAGCCTTGGTCTAAGCCAACACTGGTAAAAGTAACAGCCACGCCAGAAGTGTCATCAGGGCAGACTATCACTTTTGAGTTGGATGCTTTCGATGAAGACTCTTACATCAGTCACGTTAAGTGGTTTACCGATAGCCCCAATGGCGAGGTAACCTTACCAAGCTACGACGTACCAAGTAGCCATCAGAATGATTCAGCAGATAGCCTTCTAGAAATCGATACCTTTTTTGAGACAAAAGATGGGTTATTAAATGATCTTGATGTTAACGTTTGGGCTGAAGTGACGTCTTTTAATGGCACCCAATCCATCACTGAGAAACAGCCAGTTAAAATCAAAAAGGCTGTTCGACCAACTATTGGTGTGATGACCCATGCATACCGTGGCGATCATCAACACCTAAATCCAACACAGCCAATACAAGACAATGATCAGATCACGATTAGTGCAACAGCCTCGGCTGAAACTGCCACAGCAGGACTAGATGAGATCAAGATTACTTCTTACCGTTGGTCACAAATGCCAGGTGATGAGGTTGAACTCACTCTTGATGAGTCTGAACAGTCGATTCCGGCCCAAGATCAAAAAAACACCGTTAATACCCCACTCAATATTACCCTACCGAAAACAGGTAAAGACGGCTCGGACTCAGAAACGATATATAATCTCAAACTAATCGTAACTGATGAACGTGGCTTGGAAAGTGAAGCAAAAGAGTTTGAGCTGAGGGTTAAGCCAAGAACTCAGCTTAAAGTTATAACAGCCAATGTGTTTTTAATTCCCTTAGGTACTGTTGAGAGAGATAAACGAATTAGTGAATATCTGAAGGTAAAAAACGACCTTTTTGATTTCAATGATGTAGTCGTGCTCAATGAAGCATTTGCAGGTACAATTGCAGGCTCATATACTCAAAGGCTTTTTGATGGCCTAAAAACCACCTTCCCCTATACAACTGATCCTAATGAAGATTCCGGTTTAAGACTAAATAAAGGTGTTGTGGTACTGAGCAAAGAACCAATAATACAACCTGCAGTATACCGTGTATTTGCTCAGGCATGTGGTGAGGATGAGGGAGCCAATAAAGGCTTTATCCATGTAAAAATAAGAAAAAATGATAGAATCTACAATATCATTGCCACTCATACTCAAGCAGACACGAACGCGTGTATTTTTGGTTCAACTCCCGAGGGTATAAGGAAAGCTCAGTTTGAAGAAATTAAACAGTATATCGATGAATCTCTTCGAACCAAAGCCATGGATACATCGGAGTACCTATATATTGTAGGAGATCTTAATGTTGTCAAAGAATCAGCAGAACATGCTCAGATGATGTCGATATTGAGCACCAATGAGCCTGTTCACAGAGGCCTCAAATATTCTTGGGATCCACATCTTAATTCTCTTGCAAGCTACAAAAATAGCGGTTGGAATCAGGACGGACAACTTTTGGATTATATTTTATCAGTTAAAGGGTTTGCACAGCCACGTGCATGGCATAATGTCGTTTTAGACCCCACTGTAAAAGACGTGTACTATCATGTCGTCTCAGTTCCAAGTTTAAATGCAGGCAGGCATTACTTGAATGATCTATCAGATCATTTCCCCGCTATTGGTTTTGAATATTTAGAGTCAGGCATTCCTACAAAGTCTTTTAGAGGCCAAAATAAACGCTACAATACGATTAAATTTAGGCATAAAGACACTGGACAATACATAAAGGCTGGTGCCAACACCGGTATCGTTGGTAGCTGGACGGCAGGCGACTATGTACTTATTGAAGATCATACAGACGAAGCAGATATCGAATGGGCAATTGACAGTCAATATCCTAGCTATTGGTTAAACAATGACACAAACTCATTTCCGACGTGCCTACTTGACGATAGTTTTGTTGAAATAGAGTCTCTAAGGCACAAGTCATATTTTTTGAACTATACAGAGCTTTATCCTAGTTACTATAAACTCTATACAAATGCATCTAAATGGCTTTCAATTGAAAAAGTTGATGATTATGGCAATCGACTATCTGGTTGCATAGAAAATGGGGACAAAATTTACTTAAGAGATGGAGCTGACACATCATCTAGTTGGTCTTATGCTTCTAGAGTTGTTTCTAGTGGTGTTCCATATTTTAGAATTAATGAATACAGGGCAGATGCAGACATTTTCTTGGTTGAAATGCCAGAAGCCATACCATTGGATTGGTCCGATTTACCAGACTAAATAACTTATAAAAAAGACCTAGCACGTGCGGCTAGGTCTTTTTATAGCACAACAAAGATATCTAGGTGAGCGCAAATTAACTCTAATATTTATGAGTGTTGACTTGATTCCTTTGGCTTGTAACCTAAGGCATTCATATCCACCCCTTGCTCTGCAAGTAACTTCTCAAACATTGGCATTAGTGGCCCGAGATTTTCAGCGATGGTTTCACGCACGGTATCAACGACGACTTGTGTTCCACGCTCAATTTCAACATTAATCCAATCGCCTACCTTTTTTTGTTCAAATACCGTCATACGTCGAGTCTCAGGAATCAGCCATACCTCAAACCAGCCTTCAGTTTTATTTACATCAGAGACCGTTAAACTGGCACCGTTTAATGCAATATAACCTTTAGAGAAAATATATTTCTTCCACGCTTCCGGCAAGTCAAAGCGCATGCAGTAGTTATCTTCAATATGTTTAATATCTAGCACCGCAATATTAAAATCGACATGACCAGATAAAGGATGACCTCCGATTTCAGCACCATCTTTTGCGGCACGCTCTGCGTTAACCCACGAACTCGCTTCATATTTGCTGAGTGTTGTGATCAACAAGCTCTGCAACATGACGTCAAATTTAACTCGAACATCTGAGACAATTTCTGTCACGGTAAGGCATACGCCATCAATAGCAATACTCGCACCAATTTCTAAATCGGTACAAAAGCCTGGCTTAAAATCAATAGTAAAAGTACGAATGCCTTTTTTATCAACGACTTCAACAATGTTAGCTATTGACTGAATAATTCCTGTAAACATAGTCACTCCTGTTGCTTAACTTGGGCACAAATGCAATTGACTTAAATGTTACTACTATACTTTACACTTTAGTGCCTGACCTGCAAATTGCTGAGCTGTAATTCGGTTGCCTACACATCAAACCATTTAAGAGTCGTACCTTAGTTCTTGTACACAATCGTAACACTGACTACAATGAGGCATTATTTATTTTATTTGGAATAATCACAATGACAGATGCTACTAAACCCGCATTGCCTGATCGTCTTGCAGGTAACCCTCGTAGTCCTTTTTTTATTAAAGAGTGTTTTGAACACCAGATTGGTATTCGTATTAACGGTCAGGAACGTACTGATGTTGAAGAATATTGTATCAGTGAAGGCTGGGTAAAAATAGCATCACCAAAAGCAAAAGACCGTTTTGGTAACCCAATGTTGATCAAACTAAAAGGTGAAGTGGAAGCTTATTACGTTTAAGTTGTTGCCCCTCATATGAAGAGCTCAATATCTTCACTAAATACTAAAATAATACTTGGTTTAGATATTGGGCTTTGTAGTTAACGGACCTTAGACCTAGATTACACTACTCTTTATCTGTACAGCATAATTACATTATATCTCTGTACAGCAATACCACTCCATTCATAAGATTTAAATATCGATTAACAATTCATAAGTACTAATCATCGGCTCTTGCTTAAGAAAAGTCAGTAATTGTGCAAAATCACCTCGTTCTTTACGCCATTCTAAATATTTTTCTAATGCATCTACCCGTGACCACTCGACACTCACAATAAATTTATGATCATTTAGTCTCGCAGCTTGTGCCTTCACATTCCCGGGAAACTGACGTGTTTCAGGGAGAATACGCTGTAAAAACTTAAAAAAGCTCTCCTTTTCATCGGGTTTGATGTCAAATTCAAAAATACTTATTAAAGCCATTACCTACACCCTTCTAAATACTATTTTAATTTCTTGATTTTACTTAGCCAAAGGCAATAATTTAGCAGTGCTATCTACAACACAATAGCCAAATTGTAAGGCTGCCATGTAAGCCGCATGCACATGTAAAGCTGGTACCATTACTCCATTAAACTCAAGATCTAAGGTTGCACAAGCATCATGAGCAACATGACAATCGTAACCAAAATCTACTGCCGCACGTGTCACTGCATCAATACACATGTGGCTCATTGCACCAACAATAACCAGCTTTGTTACTTGTAATTGCTCTAATTTTGCTTGAAGCTCTGTGTCTCTGAAACTATTAATTTGATGTTTAAGAATCACTGTTTCGCCTTCAATTGGTTCAACACTAGAGTGAATTTGTGCGCCTTCTGAACTCGGTAAAAAGAAAGGGGCTTCATCTGTCGGGAACTCGTGCTTTACATGGATAACTGGTAACCCTTTTTGACGAAAGGCGTTAAGTAACTGAGATGCATTTTGTGCTGCTAATTCTGTACCAGACAGAGCCCATTTGGCACCAGGGTAAGTTGAGTAGTAATCATTTTGGAAGTCAATTAATAATAAGGCTGTTTTAGACATAATAAATTCTCTTTTTTTTGTTGTTCATAATTGATGAGACTATTATGCGAAATCACAGCAGAATATACCGATGGCAAAATTGACATAAAGCAGTCCAAAAATGACAAAATCAATTCAGATTCAAATTATTGACTACCCGGATGCCTTACAGAGTGCGGTTTACGGTCTAAAAGAACTTTTTATTATGGCGAATAACATAATGATTCAGGAGAACTACCAAGTTCAATTTGAAGTAAGTGTCTTATCTTGTCATGATTATAATAACTTGTATGCTGTAGATAATTGCCATTATAACGTTAATTTGCTGATCATTCCTCCGAGCCTTGGTGGAGAGTATTATCTTTCTCCTCCCATTCAATTGCTCGACTACCTCAGACACGCCCATTCAGTTGGTACTCAATTATGTTCAGCTTGTGCTGGTACTTTTATCTTGGCAAAAACAGGGATTTTGGATAGCCGCTCTGCAACAACGCACTGGCAATTTGCTCAGGACTTCAGATCCTCTTTTCCTCAGGTATCTTTAGAGATAGAAAGTTTACTCGTGAATGAAGGAGATATTTTGACTGCAGGAGGGTTAATGTCTTGGGTTGATTTAGGACTTGAAATTGTCGCTCATCAGACCAAGCCACACATTATGCGTAAACTAGGTAAGTTTCTTATTGTTGATACTGCCAGAAGAGAACAGCGTTACTACGAAAGCTTTATTCCTAAGTTTGATCACGGTAATGGTGCAATCATAAAAGTGCAGCATCATTTACAAACCCATTATAGTGAAACATTAACCGTAGCTCACCTGGCACAGACTGTGTTTATGAGTGAGCGTACTTTTTTACGCCAATTTACTCAGGCTACAGGGTTAAAGCCAATTCAATATATACAACGTTTAAGAGTACAAAAAGCCTGTGAGCAATTAGAAGCTTCTTCATTAAGCTTTGAAAAAATCGCTCTCAGCGTCGGCTATGAAGATGCCAACAGCTTACGTAAAGTGTTCATAAAAACTATGGGGCTGAGTCCCTCTGCATTTAGAGCTCGCTTCGCCTAACTAGAAGAGTTGAGGTATATGTCCAAGTAACCTCAAGGTGTCGTGTTTCGCAAGACGACCTCAGGTCACTTGGGTATATATCATGATGATAGACAGTGCTACACTTACTTGAATTTTTCAGGATCGAAAAGGAAAAATAATGAATCCAATTATTGCTATGTTAAAAGACAACAATATTAGCGACGAGCAAATACAAACTATTTTCCATACCTTAACTCAAAACCCATTAGCAGCAATGGCAACCATTAGTCAGCTTGGGCTGCCTCAGGATAAGCTTCAATCACTTATGACTCAGGTTATGCAAAACCCCGCTTTGATCAAAGAGGCTGTCAATGAGTTAGGTTTAGATTTTTCAAAAGTTGAAGAGGCAAAACAAAAACTACAAGATAAGAACGTCTAATGCCTAGCTGCTACAGTTGAAGCACAGCTTTATTGAGCAGTGTTATTACATTAACACATGAAATTTTCGGCCTTATTGCCCAAAGATAAGGCCATTTTTAATAATACGGCCATTATTCTGCCGTATTTTCGGGGTATGTGGAGATATTTCCCAAATCAATTAGGTTCAAAAGAAAACCTTCCCTCAACACTAAAATGATCGGATAAATGCCAATTACCCCATGTACCCGCATTCGCACGTTGTCTTAGTTTGACTGTATTGGAATTTTCTATTGCTCTACGATGTCTTGCACTGACCAAGACATAATCTAGGTATTCAATAGACTCACCTCCCGAAAAACGAGCTTCAGCATAAGGGTTAATCCGAGGATCAAAGGTCGCCTCTACATGACCAAGGTATTGAGGTGGATCCACATCTAAAGTGGCTAGCATTAATAAATATTCTGAAAAGTTTTCATTTTTATTAATATTAAAATCTCCCGAATAAATAACAGCCTCATTAGTTGGGATTTGTTTTGTCAGCATAAATGTCCTCAATAACCCTAACTGTAATCGACGTAACCTTTTAGCGGCTGGAGTATCAAAAGAGGCAAGGTGGGTGTTAAATACATGGTAAATAACACCATTCTTATCTATTTTTGTGTAAACAATCCCTTTATCGGCGTAGCAATCGGTGCCAGAACAGTAATCAAAAACAATCGCATCTGTTTCTAAGATTGGATAACGACTTAGGGTAACAACACCGCCATCGTACATCGCCATGCTATCCCCTCCGACAACATTAGTACGATAGGCATATTCCAAACTTAACTCATCGAATAATCTATCACGTTCACCAGAAAATGCTTCCTGAAGAGTAAGTACATCATAACCGGATAAATTATGATCCATTAAGGCCGCTCTTTCACTAATGTCTGAAGAAACAGAGGGAATCATCCATAAATTATAACTCGCAATTTGTAAGGTATTTTCATCGTATTCCATATCTGCAATATCATGTTCACAAACAACATACTCGATATCATCAAAACCCGATGTATAAACAGCTTTAACTGCAAATTCTGTGTGATGGCCATTTTCTCCGTATAACTCCACAACATACGGATAGTAATCTGTTTTAAGATCTCTATTTTTAAAGCCATAAGAAATGGTAGTCCCTGCACCGTGACCTAACAAACGCATTTGCCCTAAAGGTGCGTTAGCCATTTCTTGCCAGCCACCTTGTGCATTTTGAAAACGTGTTTCAAAATAATAATCATAGGTCGCTCCATTAATAATCCCATAGTAGCGATTAAACTCCGCAACTTTAGCTTTTTGATAAGGTTGGATAATCAAATTTTCATCAGTCAGTTTGTATTGGTACCCTTCCTCTACTGGAGCAGTCGCATCGATCAAAACTTTAATAGCGATAGGTTGACTGGTTCTATTTGTATAATAAACCGAAGTGGCAACAGCTTGAAATGTTAATGCCCACAACAAGGTGGATATAATTATTGATTTAATCATTATTATCCTCTTTACATTTTTTTAACATACTTCCATTTCCAATAAAGACTTAGCACAAAAAATAATCAATTCAACCTTGTTGAAAGTGTGACATTCGATTAATTTATGTAACTTTTATTACTAAAATGTATTATTAGTTTATTTTGTGATAATTTGTGATTAAATTAAAATTATATAATTATAAAAAGTTTTATTTGCACGTTATATTCAAATCAGTGTGACTAGAGAATCAGCCTGATCACTGTCGGATCAAATAGCGTAATTTTTCAATCATAACTTTACCAACTCCTCTTTCATCCATAACTCCACACATACTGATATGGTCTTCTTTAACTTTTAAGTCACACACAAATAGACCATCGAACTGATGAGGTTTATCTAAACGAACTCTTAGATCAAGTGCAGTTTTCTTTATCGAGCCATTTTCCAATTTCATTTCATAGCCAATAATATTGATCTCAAGCGACTCTTTAGGAAACATAACGTCATAACTTTGCTCCCAATCAACAACAGCATCTTGCCAAACTAGGGTTGACACCTGCTCAATATAATTACAAGGTTGCTCTGTAGGTAATTTACATTCAGACAAACTAGGCTCTAAACAGCTCGGCCATCGATAGGTATTAGAGCAATTCTCAAACACGTCTCGATACATTTGCTTTGTTACTGCACAGACCTGGGCGATGTCTTTATATTGACATTGTTCCGAATGAGTAAATGCCATAAATTGATGCCATTTTTGTATTGCTAATTTTGCGGGACGATAGTCTTTGAATGCTTGCCAATAATCCATATCATCTGGTACCTGATATGCTGACGTTTGATAATTGATGACGCTATGATGTTTACCGAGATTGCTCTCAAACTCCCTTAATTTATCAGCAAAATTCAATAAATTAGTATCTGATAACACCATTGATTCACCAGAGACATAAGCTTTAACCTTAATCTCATAATTTTGTTGGTAATGACGATATTGCTCTAAAGTTTTACTATCAGCTGAACCTGAAATCAGCATCATATAACTGGCTGAAATCTCTGCTGCCGTATCGACAACATCCTTTGCTTGCTGAGTCTTTGATTTTACTTGCAACAGAAGAGAAAGCTCACGTCCATATTGAATACCATCCACTAATACATCGCCGCATATGTTTCTAAAGTTTGTTTTACTGATGTTCGTATTCGCTTGTAAGAGTGCCAAGGCTCTAGGGTCAATTGTTGGCCAAGCATCATTAATCAACGTATACGTTTTATCTTGAATCACAAAAGCCACGGTGTTGTTCTGCTCTAGGTTTTGAAAGCTATTCAACATATCCCGTTTAAATTGGCTGGATGCTGAAAAAGAACCATACCTGCCTTCAGCATTAAGAGATAAACTTGTTGAAAAAAACTCTTCGACTTCTGATTTACTCGATACAACTTGACCTTCAACAAAGCGACTGAAATTATCAATTCTTTGATAACTACCGTTGATTATACAGCGATTCCTTGTTGGCAGTTCTGTAACTAAATTAAACCCATAACCTAAACGGTTACCATTTAACTCTTTTGTTGAATCTCTTAATTTACTCATTTCAAATTGAGTTAATCGTTGATATTGTCCTTTCTTCCATAGGTTATTAGCTGATGTTGGTTTTGACATTGCATAGGCTGATTTATTGATACTGACAATACATAAGAAAAACATTATAAAGAACTTCATCATTTTTATATCCTTACTTTAAAAGATAAGTGATATTTAATGCGATAATTCGTTCTTGTTCATGCTAAATGTAAATATATTGTGATCAAACCTCACATTGGCTCTAACCTCATTTAGTGATACGGAGCAAATATTAACAAAGCAAACATTAATTTATATTTTTTATCCAGCACAGATCACAGTATCTTCATAGCGTAAAATTAGACTACCGTTCTGTCATTAAATATAACAAAAATAATAACTAGGACTAAATTATGAACAAAAATGTTTTTGCTATCGCCCTTGGTAGTATCTTAAGCTTCAGCGCCGTTTCTTATACTTCTGCTAGCCAACCACTAACAGCTCAGCCTTCTGTCGACTATGCACAACTGGTAACTCAACGCCAAGTCGTTGATCAACTATTGAATGATGCCTTGATCGCTTTTAAATCCCCAGCTCGAGTTTCAAATGCTGGATTTACAGCCAAAATACCCAGCAATATGGAAATTATCACTAATCGCTTATTAGAAGCATATCAATTAGAGCCATACCGAACTGATCTTTTAATTTCAGCGGCCAACGCTCAAATTTACAACAAAAACGTTGATAGAGCGATTGAGTTATTTGAGCAAGCTTTGACTGTTGCACCAGATAATGTGGATTTACATGCTTACCTTGCGGTTTGGCAACGCTTCAAGGAAGAGAATAAAAAGTCTCAGCAGCACATAGAGATTCTTAACAAACTAAATCCGGGTAAAGCTACTGATATACAGCGTATTTTTGCTACGATTGATCGTGTAATCACAATACCTCTAAAAGAAAAGCCACTAACAAATAAATTAGATGATAAAGGAGCAATCGTCACTCTCGGCTATGCATTAAACCCTGATGGCTCCATGCATGATGTATTAATCGCACGCTTGCAAACAACACTTGAAATAGCCAAAGCAGCCCCTAATGCGATCATTGTACTTACTGGCGGCATGCCTAAAAATCACAAGACCGAAGGTAAGTTGATGGCAGATTGGTTAATCGAGCGGGGGATCAGTAAAGAGCGGATTATTGAGGAAAACTATGCCACCAGCACCGTCGGAAATGCTCTTTATAGTAGCTATGCATTGGCACATCACGGCATAAAGCACGCTACAATCATCAGCTCTGCTAGCCATGTCCGTCGAGGACAAACTCTATTTGAAATAGCCAGTTGGCAAACTGGTCCACAAGGGATCACATTTGATACCGTAAGCTACCCAGATAGACCGTTGCATGAGTTGCAAAATGCCAGCAATAATGAATTACTTGGCATCTACCGAGATGCACTGAGAACCTATGGTATGTGGAGCTACCGTTCTTACCCACTAGAATCTCGCTAACTGTTTAGCTATTTCACCAACCTGTTGAACTTTTTAATAGTGCTTTCTACCACTTAATATCTTGGAGTTACTTAGAGATCTACTCAAGTAATTTCAAGATTCTCTGATATCAAAAGATTTCGATAAATTAGCACTCTCGATAATGCTTTATTTTATAGATCTACACCCATTGCTCTTTTAAATACAAAATAAAGTTAATATACTTTCCATTCTTTAACTAAAAAAACCGAAACTAATATGTCGACTTTAGGCCACATTAATGCTGTTCTAGCGGGCAAAGCTCTTCCATATGCTCATCAGTCACTCAGTGCAATCAATAAGAAAATACTTTCTGGCCGCCACTATGTTTCAACTCTTGGCTTATTACAAGATGAACAAGGTGATTCTCGTTTTCATGGAGGTTTACAAAAAGCACTTCACATTTATCCAAGCGAACATTACAAGTTTTGGCAGCAAGAACTGGGGCCATCGCCAGTCATTAATACTGTTGGCGCATTCGGTGAAAACTTAAGCTCATCAGGAATCACTGAGGCAACCATATGTCTCAATGACAAAATTCGTATTGGTTCAACGTTACTGGAAGTATCTCAAGGTCGTATGCCCTGTTGGAAACTGAATATTAGGTTTAACCAATGCAATATGGCTCATAAGCTGCAAGATACTTTGAAAACAGGCTGGTATTTCAGGGTGCTCGAAGAAGGAGAAATTGGTGTTGGAGATGAAATTATTTTGTGTGATAGACCATATCCTGACTGGTCACTCACAAAAATCATGCATATCATTTTTTCAGGTAACCTCGATAGCCAAGAGTTAAAACCATTGCTAAACATTCCATTAGTTGATTCTTGGCAAAAAGTCGTCGAACAACGTTTGAAAACTGGCTGCCTTGAAGATTGTCGACCACGTCTTATTGGACCTACACTAAAGGGGTAACATGAAAAATATTGTATGCCTTCATTAATTCTAAAACCTGAAAGTATTATTAAATTCGGGATATCACTCGCAAATCTTTCAACTTTTTAAAAATACTTAACATTATAATTTCAACCTTATATTTATTTTATAAATATAGTTTTCATAACCATAAAATAACAACTTTGTCATTATATGATATATTTGACATCTTTCTTGATAAATGACCTTGGTTCAAAAACAAGCTTCACATTAGTGTAATAAAAATGGAGCTAAAATTATTTAGACTATAACCTTAAGGACTGGTTGATGTTTGGAGTAAATTCCTATATTTAATTAACCTTAAATTACTTGGTTATGTAAACAGAGTTTTAATCACAAATTTAGTGGGAGGTTGTTATGGAAAAGTATTGCCCAATATGTCATACAGAAATGATTGACCGCAGTAATTACTTCATCTGTCCAAGGAACAATATTGGTGAGTGTATTTATGATGGCTATGAAGATAAAAATTTAGAATATCAATATAATGCCTATACAAATCAATATGAAATGGAAACCGCCACATTGATTTAATACCAAAGAATATTCGGCCAAATGATATACTTGCAGAGGGCGCGGGCCCTCTGCTCAGAATATATGCTCAATGAAAACAACGATATCGTTACCATATTCAAGAACCGAGTGTATATCGGTGAAAAAATACTTTTGAGTTACTGAAGCTCGGTATATTTGATTTACTTGAATGGCGTGCGAGGTAAGAATACCTCAGCCAGCATGCAACGCACGGAACCACCACCGATTGATTCTATTGTAGAGACATCAAAAGGCAACAACTTGCCATATTGAGAAAGTTTTTTGCGCTGAGTAGAGGAAAATGCATCATGAGCAGATTGAGACATGGCAATCACTTTGTCACCAGAGTCTGTCGTTAGTTGCAAAACGTTGCCACAGAATTGATTCATCTGTTCAAGAGATATTGAGATAATTTCCCTACTTTTTTTGATTGAATCGACAATAAACTTTCGCTTATGCTGAGAAATGACTTCGTCACAAATCACACAAAAACCTTCTCCCAATGCCATCATGACGTTAGTGTGATACACAGGAGCTCCCGAAGGTAAGCAGGTTTGAAATGATACCACTTTTTCATAGCTTATACGCTGAGCAAAATCCTCTAAAGCTAGTCGATCACAACGTTGTGACAAAGCGGCATAAATAGTTTGATTGATGTGATCAAAAACCATTACTCCCGTACTTTCTAAATAAGCACCATCTGAGAGGTATGAGAGTAAAGAATCTCGATGCTTTACTACATAACCTGCTTGTTCAAAGATCATGACTAAAGCTTCAGGTCGAACTTCATTACGACGATTCTCGCACGCCATAGGAAAGGTATATAAGCTTCCCTCAGATGTGGTACAAAACCAATTATTTGGAAAGACCGCATCTGGTGTAGGTAACTTTGATAATGGATAATCAAATTCAAGAACCTTCACTCCCTCTAAACGAAGCCTTGCTACCATCGTCGAAAACTCTTCCATTACGCGATGCAAAATATCTTCCTTAGATAGTCCTGTTGGGTTCTGAAATTCATTATCTTGAGCAGTTTCAGGATTAAAACTAAACTCTTTCGGAGGCACCATCACAACACAGCTGGCCGCTTGAATATATGGCTTGTCTGCCCCTTTTGAATAACAATGCTGTAGGCTAAGCTCAGCTCCATTTTTAAGCATTTTGGCTTCCTTGTTAAAACCACAAGAAAAATTGTAACGTAAATGTTGGTTTTTATTTTGCTTTTTTTTATATAAATCGAACCTAAATACAGTAAAATTTCGTGTAAACACCCGTAAAACCAATAAAATTCATTGTTATATAAATAACTTACACTCTCCCCTCCCACCTTGATAACATTAAAAGCTTAATATTAAAATCAATGCTAAAACCATATGATAACAAAAAAAATTATATTACATTACACTAACATTTAATCTGGTTATTCTACTGTAAAATCGGATGTTTACCATTAAACCTCCAGTTAGCCCTCTACTTTTAGGATTAGTTATGTTTAAGCGATTCGAAGGTTTCACTAAACCTTTTCCAAACCACGCAGCTAAGCAATCGCCATCAGGTATATTTGCTTTCTTGCGCCACTATACTCGGGGTTTCGAGAAACCTTTAATAATCATGTCGATTATGTCAACCATTGTCGCTATTGTTGAAGTGTCTCTATTTGGTGCTATGGGTCAACTTATTGACTGGTTATCGACCAGTAATCCCGAAACTTTTTTACAAGATAATAAGTCTGAACTTATTTTTTTCGCGGTACTTTTATTAATTATAATGCCGACACTGGTTGTTGTTTATTCCCTACTGATTCATCAAACGTTACTAGGCAACTACCCTATGTCCATTCGCTGGTTAACACACCGCTATCTGTTGAATCAAAGTCTGAACTTCTATCAAGATGACTTTGCAGGGCGCGTAGCTACAAAAGTGATGCAAACTTCACTTGCTGTCAGAGAAACAGTAATGAAAACCATGGATGTATTTGTTTACGTTTCGGTTTATTTCACGAGCATCATTGTAATGCTCGCAGCAGCAGACTGGCGCTTGATGATCCCGATGTTAATATGGTTATTTGTTTACATTGCAATTCAGATTTACTTTGTACCAAAACTAAAGAACGTCGCATCAGAACAAGCAGATGCTCGTTCAACGATGACAGGTCGCCTCGTTGATAGCTACACCAATATTCAAACCGTTAAACTCTTTTCACACAGTCAACGTGAGACAAGCTACGCCAAACAAGGAATGAAAGGTTTTTTAAATACCGTTTATCGCCAAATGCGTTTAGTAACTGGCTTCGATGTCGCTGTGGAAATTTCGAATTACTTATTGGTATTTTCTGTTGCCGCACTATCGATTTATTTATGGTTAGATAGCGCCATTACTGTCGGTGCTATCACAATTGCCATCAGTTTGGCTCTACGCATTAATGGGATGTCAATGTGGATAATGTGGGAAGTCGGAGCCTTATTTGAAAACTTGGGTACAGTCGTAGATGGCATGAAAACGTTATCTAAGCCGATTGATATTCAAGATAGGCCAGATGCTAAAGCACTTGAAGTCGAATCTGGTGGGATTGAATTTGACAACGTCAGCTTTCACTACGGAGAAAAGAAAGGAGTAATTAATAATCTTAATCTCAGTATCAAACCTGGTGAAAAAGTAGGGTTGGTTGGGCGTTCTGGTGCAGGTAAATCAACATTAGTTAACTTACTATTACGCTTCCACGATGTCGAACAAGGAAGCATTAAAATTGATGGACAAGATATTGCACTCGTCACGCAAGACTCACTTCGAGCGCAAATTGGTATGGTGACACAAGATACATCATTATTACATCGCTCAATTCGCGACAACATCTTATATGGTAGACCTGATGCCACTGAAACGGAACTCAGAAAAGCAACCAAGCAAGCTCATGCAGATGAATTTATCGAAAGCCTGAGTGACCCTTTTGGTAACGTAGGCTATGATGCCCAAGTCGGTGAACGGGGGGTGAAACTTTCAGGAGGGCAACGTCAGCGTATTGCTATTTCTAGAGTGCTACTTAAGGATGCTCCATTACTCATTTTGGATGAAGCAACTTCGGCCCTTGACTCAGAAGTAGAGTCAGCCATACAAGAAAGCTTAAATGAGCTGATGCAAGGAAAAACTGTGATTGCGATTGCTCACCGATTATCAACGATAGCACAAATGGATCGTCTCATCGTGCTTGATAAAGGCAACGTTGTTGAACAAGGTACCCATCAAGAGTTAGTTGCACAAAAAGGTATTTATGCACAGTTGTGGGCTCACCAGACTGGAGGTTTTATTGGTAAAGAAGCGGATACCTAAGGTTTCACATCATCTCATGCACAATGTTTCATCATTATACTAGGGGAAAGACCCTTTCCCTATCAAATTAAAATGGTCAAACAAAAGGATCTGAGCCAACTTATTGTGTCAGATAACGGGAAAAAGCCCGAGCTTTCGCTTGATTGTCTTACTTGAATTTGACTCAGTGACCTCACTCTGCATCAAGCATCTTGAGGTCGCTTGGGTATAAGTATAAAATTCTGTTTTCTGAATCACTCCTTTCACTCTTATATAATCGATCATTATGAATAAAAGTTTGCTGACCAATCTCATTGCCTGCACATTAATGGCCGTAGGGTATTATTTTCAAAATCATTTTATGTGGTATGCCGGACTATTCGCATTTTCAGGCGCAATCACCAACTGGCTAGCAATCCATATGCTGTTTGAAAAAGTGCCCGGGTTATATGGTTCTGGTGTGATTCCATCGCGCTTTGAAGAATTTAAGCTGGCGATAAAGACGCTCATGATGGAACAATTTTTTACTGAAGCAAATATCGATCGTTTCCTTAACCAAGAGATGTCTGGTTGCGTTAATATCAACCTCGCTCCTGTCATTGAAAAAGTGGATTTAAACCCGGCTTTTGATTCACTTGTCGAAGTCATTGAGGGCTCTCAGTTTGGCGGTATGCTAGCCATGCTAGGTGGAACCGAAGCCTTACAGCCAATGCGCCAGCCTTTTATCGACAAAATGAAAGTTTCAATTGTCGAGCTAAGTAAAAGCGACAGCATCAAAGAAGCACTCAAAGAACAAATTGAATCACCAAGCATGATGAATGAAATCAAGCAAAATGTTGAAAGTATTATCGATCAACGCCTGAGCGACCTGACTCCTAACCTTGTCAAAGAAATGGTGCAAAAGATGATCAAAGAGCATTTAGGCTGGCTGGTTGTTTGGGGAGGCATCTTTGGTGGGGTGATTGGATTATTGACTACGTTCTTTAATATTTAATTATTGCTCAAACATCAGAAACAGCAATAGAGCGTCATCTTTTGTCGCTCTATTTTTATTTGATTTTTCTCCATACCCAAGTGGTCTATCGTTAACCAGAGTATACTGCCTCTAAAGGACACGTAATAACTCTGGATTCACACCAAAGCCCGTTTTGTGTTCCTGAATCACAACTTCACTGCGTGTTTGAATCACGCCTGGTAGAGTCCCCAGCTTATTTGACATGAAATGCTGATACGCTTTTATGTTAGCCACACGCACTTTTATCATTGTGTCAAAATCCCCAGACAATGAGTAACATTCTTCAATTTCTGGCATTAACGCGACTGCTTTAGCGAATTTTTCAAAAATAGAAAAGCTACTTTGATCAAGACGAATATGGATAAATACTTGCATATCTAGCCCAAGCTTTTCTCCATTAAGTTCGGCATGATAACCACTGATGTAGCCCTCTTTTTCGAGACGCTTTACTCGTTCAGAGCATGGTGATGTGGTTAGGTTTACCTGCTTAGCTAACTCCACAACAGGTATTCTGCCTTTATTGTATAAGACATCGAGTATTTGTAGGTCTATTCTGTCCAGCTGATGACGCATTGGCCCTCCAAAATTAATAAAACCTTACCAATAGCCAACTACTAAATTGAGCCCCAAAATCACGCAAATGAGTGTTGACATAAAAAAACCCGCGACAGCCATTACACATCGCGGGTTCTAACTGATTGTCTAGCAGTTAGTCAAGCTCAATCAACTTTTTCTGGTACTGTTTATGTTGATCAAGAACATCAGGAGAAGCACCACCTGACAGTTTACTTACCGCAAAAATCATGACCGTTGATAAGATGATTCCAGGAACGATTTCATAAACATCAAACCAACCTCCTGTTAGCTGTTTCCACACAACCACAGTGATACCACCAACCAAAATACCGGCTAAGGCACCATTACGGTTCATGCCACTCCAGTATAGGCTTAGAACTACAGCAGGACCAAATGCAGCACCAAAACCAGCCCAAGCGTATGAAACCAATGTTAATACTGAGCTGTCTGGAGTCATCGCAAGTGCCAATGCAATCAGGGAAATGACAATCACGCCGATACGCCCCACCATCACAACTTCTTCAGAACTTGCTTTTGGCTTAAAGACCTGCTTATAAATATCCTCAGCGAGTGCCGAAGAAGATACCAGTAGCTGAGAATCTGCAGTGCTCATTACAGCAGCTAGGATTGCAGCCAACAAAATACCGGCAATCACAGGATGGAAAACTGAGTTCACCAGCAACATGAAGATTTTTTCACCATCTTCTAACTGCGGTCCATTATGAGAAGTCATCCATACTAAGCCGACTAGACCCACAAGTAGCGCTCCGACCATAGAAATAGATGTCCATATAACGGCAATACGACGTGCTGTTGTCAGATCTTTATTAGAGCGGGAAGCTTTAAAGCGAGCAAGGATATGTGGTTGACCAAAATACCCAAGTCCCCATGCAAGCAAGGAAATAATAGCAACAGCAGATAAAGGCTGGCCTTTAATATCATTCCATAAAGTCATTAACTCAGGATTTATATTATGTAAATCAGTCGTTAGTTGACCGACACCACCATCCATAACAGCAATTGGGACAATAAGAAGTGCTGCTGACATCAATAACCCCTGAACCAAGTCGGTCCAAGAAACAGCTAAAAAGCCACCAAATAAAGTATAGGAAACGACACAAACCGTACCGATGATCACGGCCAGACTATAGTCTAAACCAAATACGGTTTCAAAAAGTTTGCCACCCGCAACCAGTCCTGAACTGGTGTAAAAAAGGAAGAATAAAAGAATAAAAATTGCAGACAAAACCTGAATAAATTTCGATTTATCGTTAAAACGACGAGAGAGAAATTCAGGTAATGTCAGCGCATCAGTTTGAATACTGTAAGTACGTAGGCGCTTGGCACTAATCAACCAGTTAGCCCAGGTGCCTAATAAGAGACCTGCGGCTAACCAGAATGCTTCAATACCAGCAGCATAAGCATAACCAGGTAAACCAAGTAATAACCAGCCACTCATATCTGAAGCACCAGCTGAAAGGGCTGCGGGCCACGGACCAAGACTACGGCCACCTAAAAAATAGTCTGATGAGTTAACGGTTTTCTTATATGCGTAAATACCAATCCCTACCATAATCAGTAGGTAAGCCACAAAAGTGGATGTGATAGCAAAGCTGTTTTCTATCATTTGATAGTCCTCGTTATAATTATGTCCTTCCTTACCTGCTTTGATATTTTGCCCTCTCAGCAATACATCAAAGTAGCCATACCAACTCCGGCAGACTCTTCGGCCTGCTCTACGAAGTTGGTATATAAAGTTAGGGTTAGTGAGCGTCGCTCCCCATCTCAAGTAGGGTTGCATTACCGCCCACTGCGGTAATATTAATCGTTCGCGTACGCTCAGTAATAAAGCGCAGCGATAGATGAGGATCATGAGTCAATGTTGATGACTCTAAATCCGTTTCAGACACTAAGCCAACGATCGCGCCGTTGCGCTTAGCTAATTGTAAATTCAGTGCATGCTCAATATTTGAGTGCCCAATATATCCGACACTACGTACATCACTGTCTAACAATGACGCTGACGCATCATAGGCCACAACTTGAACCAAGTTAGAAGGCAAATTCACAGAAGATAACGCCTGGTTAATCACTTTATTAAGTTCAGCGTTGTCACTACAAACAACCACACTATTTCCTGCAACAAGGGCACAGGTAATCATGGCAAATACAGTGGATAAGGTATTTGCTTGATTAGCAAGACTGCTCTCACAAATAATCAGTGCAACCCCACGTCCTGCCGCATATAACTCGTTTGTTTCGCCTGTAGGACCAATCAGTTGATGTGTTTCTGCCAGCAATGAAGAAGCATGTTGCAAGTGATAAGAAACCACTTTTGCAACGCTATTATTTTGCGCTTCCAAGGCTGCTCTTAATGCTTTTAAATGGTCGTATTTATAATCAAAGCTGGTTAAATTCCACTGTTCCCAAGCAGAAAGTGCGTCTTTAAAATAAGCGATCTGATGAACCATATTACGACTCCTTATGCGTTGTCTGCTTGAGTAAGTGAATGCTGAGTAAATCGATATAGATAATGCGGGCCACCAGCCTTTGGTCCAGTACCAGATAAGCCTTGCCCACCAAACGGCTGAACACCAACAACGGCGCCAACTTGATCTCGGTTGATGTAGCAGTTACCCACACGCACATGCTTCTCAATCCAGCGGTAAGTGGTTTCATTACGGCTATGGATCCCCATTGTCAGGCCAAAGCCAGTAGTATTGATCTGATCGACTATGTTCGGTAACTCGTTCGCTTTAAAGCGAACAATATGCAGAATCGGACCGAATTGCTCTTCTTTTAACACATCAATGCTTGAGATCTCAAACGCACTCGGCGTCACAAAATCACCGTGCTCACATTCTGGATCTAGAGATAATTGAGCCACTTTTGTTTGGGTTTTGCTCATCTTTTCAATGTGGGCCAATAATTTATTTTTAGCATTCGCATCAATAACAGGGCCCACATCGGTTTTATGTAGGTAAGGGATACCGACTTGCAGCTCACTCATCGCACCTTTGATGAGATGGATAATGCGATCTGCCACATCTTCTTGCACAAACAACACTCGAAGTGCGGAACAGCGTTGCCCAGCAGATGCAAAAGCAGAGCGAATAACATCACGCACAACTTGCTCTGGCAGAGCGGTACTGTCGACGATCATGGCATTCTGGCCACCGGTCTCTGCGATGAATGGCACAGGTTTGGCGTCACGCTCCGCTAACGTCACATTGATCCGCTGCGCAGTTGCAGTTGAACCTGTAAAAGCAACACCCGCGATGGCATCATGCGATGTTAATGCATGACCAATTTCACCACCTCGTCCAGGCAATAGTTGAATCACACCTGTAGGGAAGCCTGCGGCAAACATTAATTCAATCGCACGAGCCGCAATCAAACTGGTTTGTTCTGCTGGTTTGGCGACCACCGTATTCCCCGCAATAAGTGCCGCAGTAATTTGACCAAGGAAGATTGCCAAAGGGAAGTTCCATGGACTAATACAGACGAAAACGCCCAACCCCTCTCGGCTTGACAGACGTTTAACGCCATCAAAACCTTCTAGTTCAATAGATTTTAGATTGCTAGCCTGCTTTGCATAGTAACGACAAAAATCCACCGCTTCGCGCACTTCATCGATACTGTCATGGATAGTCTTACCTGCTTCTTGATGACAAATAGCAACCAGTTCAGCAAGGTTATCTTCCATAAGATCGGCAAGTTTTTCTAAACAAGCTGCTTTGTTCTCAATCGATTCCTCTTTCCAAGCAGGGAAAGCGACATGAGCAACGTCAATGGCTTCGGAAACATGATCAAGAGTCGCGAAAGCAACTTGTCCCACTTCGATTCGGCGATCATAAGGCGCAGTGATTGTTTCTACGTATCCTTCCTTGATCATGCTTTCAGCTTTATTGGCACCGTTGATGATTGGCCCAGCTATCCACTTGTTATTTAAAAAGTGTTCAACTTGAGCTTCAAACGGCTTCGCCTCACTGTGGATATCAATATTGACCCCATAGGAGTTTTTACGCTCTGGGAAAATCCCCGTCGGCATAGGAATTTTTGCATTGTTTAACGTTTCAAAGCTGGTCAGTACGTCCACAGGATGCTGCGTCAATTCTGAGACAGGGCAGCGAGCATCAACCAAGCGGTGCACAAATGAGCTATTTGCGCCATTCTCTAATAAGCGACGAACTAGATAAGGGAGCAGATCTGCATGGCTGCCCACTGGAGCGTAAATACGCACGGGTTGACCATAGGTTTTCATTACATGGTTATATAACGAATCACCCATGCCATGTAGACGTTGGAACTCATAATCTTTGTGCCGTGCCATAACTGCAATGGCAGTCACTGTGTGCGCATTGTGACTCGCAAACTGAGGGAAAATATTGCCACGAACACCTTCACTCAATAGGAAACGGGCACACGCCAAATAAGCCACATCGGTCGCTTCTTTACGGGTATAAACCGGGTAGTTGTCATAACCCGCTTGCTGAGACCATTTAATTTCGCTGTCCCAATAAGCGCCCTTTACTAAACGCAGCGGGATAAGATCCCCTTGCTCTTTCGCCAAGCCATTTAGCCAGACCAAGACTGGTAATGCTCGTTTTGAATAAGCTTGAACAACAAGGCCGAATTTACCCCAACCTTTTACTTGTTCACTGCGATAAAGTTTTTCAAACAATTTCAATGACAGTTCAAGTCGATCGGCTTCTTCTGCATCAATCGTGATCGCAACATCCACTTCAATGGCACGCTGCAATAGCTGTGTCAATGTGTCACAAAGCTCTGTTAGCACTCGTTCTTCATTGGCAACTTCATAACGTGGATGAAGGGCAGAAAGTTTGATCGATACCGATGGTGCAGGGCTGTTATCACGTCGATTCGCATTTTCTCGGCCAACCGCTTCAATCGCCATTAAGTAGTCTTTAAAGTACTTCTGAGCGTCAGAAGAGGTCAATGCTGCTTCTCCGAGCATATCAAAGGAATAAGTAAACCCTTTGTCGCGCATCGATTGGCCATTTTTTTGTGCCTCTTCGATGGTACGGCCACGAACAAATTGGTGTCCCATGATTTTCATTGCTTGATACATCGCCTTACGAATCACAGGCTCGGAGAATTTATTCACTAGGCGATTCACGGCCTGTGACGGACTATTTGACTCTTGCCCACCCAGTCCAATGACTTTTCCAGTTAACATCAATCCCCAAGTAGATGCATTAACAAATACAGAATCCGAATTTTTTAAGTGAGATTTCCAATCCGCCACACTGAGCTTATCTTTAATCAAAGCGTCTGCTGTTGCGGAATCAGGAATACGCATTAGCGCTTCTGCAAGACACATAAGTAAAATACCTTCTTGGGTATCTAAACTGTATTCAAGTAGAAGCGCATCAATCATTTGGATCGATTTTTTGTCGGCTCGAATGGCCTCAATAAGTTGGGTTGTCTGAATCGTGACGGCCGTTTTTTCTTCTTCTGTTGGCATCGCTAATGGCAATAATTGTTCTAACCATTCCGACTCGTCCACCATATATAATGGCGAGATCAGTGACCACAACTTATCAAGCGGTTGCCCAATAAATTCCGGTGTCAACACGTTCTTTGCTGCAAACATGCGCTTTCCTCAATCTCTTCTTCGAAACCACTTCGAAGATTATCAATAGCAGGCAGTGTATTTTGAGGGCAATAAGAATACTTGTCAAAAACTCCGAGCTTTTTGTTTAAAACTCGCTTTTATAACAAAACACCTACATAGTCACATGCAAATTAGCAATATATTGCATTGCAAACTGTAAAATTTAACTTTAACTTACAACATTGATAATCAATACCTTACCACTTTGATTAAAATAGATACAAATAGATAAGCACTTTAATGAATATTAACGATCTTCACGTATTTTAAAAAATTGGAGTTAAGAGAAAAATAGACGAAAAAAGGTCAACGACTTGAGAAAATTTATAGTTTAAGCAAATTGTTTTTTGTACTGCGAAGGAGAAAGACCTTGCAGACGGCTAAATGTGTGAGTAAAAGTGCTCTGACTCGAAAAGCCGGTAAATTCCGCAATTTGTCCCAAGGTTAGTTGACCACGCTCTATCAAGTTACGCGCCATATCAATCCGTCTACCAAGCACATATTGATGAGGTGTTATACCAATTTGTTCTTTAAATAGGCTGTGGAATTGACTTTCACCTAAGAATACACTGCCAGCAAGCTGAGCTACGGTGATTTTATGACTAAGGTGAAGATCAATGTAACGATCTATCGCCTCTAGGTCGAAGCGAGATTCTTTACGTGAGGCATCGAACGAGGAAATGTGGCGCTGCATCAGTGCGATCACTGTATCATGGCATGCTCGACTCAATAAATGATCGTCAGGGGAACAGCGCATCTCTTGTACCAACATTTGGATCAACTTTTGAATTTGACCATCCAATTGAAAGTATAAGTGCTTCTTCTCTAAATCATTAATATAATTAAGAAACACGGGAGAACCACTGGCAGGTTTAGGCATATTTAAAACTAAAATGTCAGACTGATTTAGGGTCCCACCGAAAGCATGATCAGAGTGTGCCGTTACTACGCAACCTTGACCCGGACCGACAATATTACCCTGACCTCTCACTTCAAATTCCACTTGTCCTTTAAGACCAATCACAATCTGAGTGTAAGCATGCTCGTGACAATCCATATACGATGGTAACGTAATTAATTCTGCAGGTTTAGGCAGTTCACTCGTCACTTCAAGGGAGGAAGTTATTGAATTATCGAAGTTACTCATTCTGGACATTAGTTTTTGTTCACGATACTCGCCAGCATCATATACTTTATCGACAGGGTTGCAAATTTTCTCAATAGCAACACCAAGAAAAGCCCTAAAGATCATCAAGACTTTTACATGATCATCTGTCCGGAACGATGATCATGTAATATTAAACTACGGTTATTGTCTGGCCAATTTAGCTAATAAAAAGCCGCTTTGTATAAGTGCTCGCCAATGAGAATAAGAACACAGAGGCCAATTATGGAGCCAGTCTATCAATGTCCCAATGATCATGTTGATAAGAGAATAGAAATCTGTCGTGGAGACGGTGCTCGCCACCTTGCCAAAACTCGATACTTTGTGGTTTTACTCGAAAGCCTCCCCAAAAACTTGGAACAGGAATCTCACCACTAGCAAACTTCTGTTTTAATTCAAGAAACTTTCCTTCCAGAACTCCACGAGCAGAAATACGACTGCTTTGTTTACTTGCAATGGCTGCAAGTTGGCTTTCTTTTGGTCGAGAGGTAAAGTATTTCATATTTTCTACCGCACTTAGCTTTTCCACAGTACCTGTAATATGGACTTGGCGTTCAAGAGGATGCCATGGAAAGTGCAGACTAATATTATGGTTATGTTCCAGCTGTTGTGCTTTTCGACTACCAAGGTTAGTAAAAAAGACAAATCCAGCTTCATCAACATTTTTTAATAGAACAATTCGCTGGAATGGCATACCCGTTTTATCAACCGTCGCAACTGTCATGGCTGTTGGATCGGCAATGCCGGACTCCACAGCTTGTGCTAACCAAAGGTTAAATTGCTCAATGGGATCCGCTTTTAGATCTTTACGACGCAACCCCCCTCTGGTGTATTCACGACGCATATCAGTAAGTTCCATCTTTACTCCTCATTCGTTTTTTTAAAGATTGTCCTCCGGATAGTGACGAATTACAAGTACGGTGAGATAAACTAGATTATTAACCCATTTTTTGGGGCTTGTTGCAAAAAACTTCACAATTCGAGAAGCTTTAACTATGGTTTACCACTAAGCGATATGTCACTCCAAGACTTCTCTTCTTATTGTACATTTATTTATCGCTCTAGAATTTCACGCTGTTTATTCACTATGCTACTAAACTTTAAAATTGACTTGGTACATATAAATAAGACAACTTAATATGATGATATTAATACGCACCAAGCGATGTATTATTTAGAATAATAAAATTAGATACTTTGATGGGCAACTCAGAAGCATATTTAATTTTAGTAAAAAAACAGATTATACTAGGCAACATCTGAGCTAATATGCTTTCGGTTCCATTGAAGACCGTCAGTCCACTGTTTTGACGATATATCAAATATTCTATCTGCTGACATAATCATTTCTGGTCGATGGGCAACAAACACTCTTGTAATGGGAAGTTGAGAAATAGAGTTTGTTATTTTTTTCTCATTCGCAATATCTAGGTCACTCGTTGCTTCATCTAAAAGCAAGATGTTCGGCTCCCGATATAAAGCTCGTGCGATAGAAATTCTTTGTTTTTGACCGCCGGATAATGTGTTGCCAATATCGCCTATCATTGATTCGTATGCTTGTGGTAGTGATTCTATTTCATTGTTTATTGCAGCATAGGAAGAACATTGGAGCATTAAGTTTGAATTTGGATATTCTGAGAAACCTGTAATATTTTGCTTTATACTGCCAGCGAGAAGCTTTTCATCTTGCATCACAAACGCTATATGATCTCTCAAATGGCTTTTTTTGATATTGGCAGTATTTATACCATTAATTAATACTTGCCCACCAGTGGGCTCATAAAACCCTGCTAATACCTGTAGAAACGTAGATTTACCACACCCTGAAGGACCGATAATAGCTATGCTTTCACCCTGCTTTATCTCTAGGCTGATATCAGAGAAAATATCTGGCTCACTATCTGAATAACGAAAAGACAAATTATTAACAATAATATTACCATTAAGTGTAGGGACTGGCGCATTATCTATATCTTTTTCAATCGGTGAAACCGCAATGTCAGTCAATCTTTGACTATGCATTGACACTAAGCAAAAGTCCGATACTGCATCTACAAGATTAATACTTCGACTGACTACCATTTCAGCGTACAACATGATGGCAAGCAGTATTCCCGCAGTCATCCCTTCATCAATTTGTACAGCTCCAAAGCCTAATACGTATATTGCAGAAAAACCACCTAATAAGACGCCAATTGTTTTAGTAAATAGGTCCAATTTAAACAACTGATTTCCTGAATGTGTCGTAGTGACGACATGATTAATCCATTCTCTTCGCCGAACAGACGCTAGATTTGACATCTTGATTGCTGCAATGGCTCTTACGGTTTCTAAAAAGTGGGATGATTGACGAGCCTCTGATGTGATATGTTCTATTTTTCTCGCACGATAGTTCGGAAATATACATATTTTTAAAAGCACGTAACTTGCTGCAGCAATACATGGACCAAGAGCCAGTATAGGAGAATAAGTAAACATTAGTATAATAGAGATTATTATCACAAAAGCATCGAGTACTGAAGCAATGAGGTCAGCAGTAAAAGTATCTTGAATAGCAGTAAGAGACTGGAAGCGCGATGCGACATCGCCAGTATGCCGTTTTTCAAAAAAAGGCAGTTTGAGCTTAATAAGACGATTAAAAAATTTTTCCGACCACTTAACTCCGAGTGTATAACGTACATTCATCAACACCCAAGCTCTCACGACTGAGAAAATAGACTTAATTAGTAGTGCAGAAATAACGAGTAGAGTAACAAAAATAACTCCTTCTGTGTCTGATGACTTTATTAGGGTGTCAATGGTAAACTGCGTCGCAGCAGGAACAGCGATAGTAAGTAATTCAATTAGAGCTGACAAAGCAATCACCCCAAAAAGTATTTTTCCTAATCCTTTTATCCCCTGAAATAAATCCGATACATTTACATTCGTTTCTATCGGCTTTTTATCAAAAGCTTCTGTAGGCCAAGCTTCTATAATTATTCCTGTAAAGTGATCGGATAGCTCTTGTAAAGATATATGCCGCCGCCCAATTGCAGGATCGTGTATAATTGCACCTTTACGGTTAGCTTTGATTAGCACTACGAAATGGTTGAATGACCAATGTAAGATTATTGGCTGTTTAAGTGACTTAATATCATCAATATCAGTACGTGATGCATGTGCTGTCATACCAATTCTCTCGAAAGAGTGAATTAACTGTCTTAATGTCATGCCTTGGTTTGCTGTACCGCATAAGTGTCGAGTTGATGATAAATCGATGCGTTTACCAAAATAACACGAAAGCATAGCAATACAAGCTAACCCACACTCATTTGTTTCCGATTGCAAGATAAGCGGAGTTTTATAGCTCAAAAAAAACATTTACATGGACTCACTATTAATGCGATTAAAACTGTGTTTCATTGGTGTTAGTAACCACTCCCATATTGATCGCCGATTTGTAAGGATATCCGCTTCAACTTTGACACCAACAGGAAAATCAAGGGATGTATCGATAGGTTTTATTAAAATATTAAAGTTTCTGTGTTCAGTGCTTAAGCTTGAGGGGCTCAAACTTTTCTGTACCACTTTACCTTGCACTTTTCCAAACCATTCCCAAGGTTTCGACTCGATACGCATAAGCACTCTTTGACCAACTTTGACCCGACTAAGAGCACTTGGAGGTAGCGATATTTCAATTAAAGTTTCTGTTTCTAACGGGAGAACTACTGCTGCAACATCACCTGGCTTAACTTGCTGCCCTTCCTTTACCGTCAAAGAGGAGATCACACCACTTATTGGGGCGACAATTTGAGATTCCACTAGTGCCAATGAGGCGACAATCTCTTGATATAGTTGAGCTTTTTTTTGACGTATGTCTGTAATATCCTTTTTTTCTCGGGATTCTGAAGAAGACAATGCCTCTTGTAATTCAATAAGTTCACTTTCTACTTTAGCTATATCAATACGATATGAATTGAGCTTGCCAATAGATGTGTAGTAATCATTTTCATAACTAATTTTTTCTTGAGCTGTGGTTAAGTTACGGGCACTTGAGTTTACAAAATCCCTCACGCGCTTCTGCAAAATGACACTTCTATCATATTCATCCTTTTTAGCTGCTTTTATAAGCACCATTTCATTTTTTTTAACTTTTATTTTTGACTTTAGGTGTAGTCTTTCGGTTTCTCCTTCATTTAATCTTTGCCGCTCGCGGAGATCCAATTGCGACAGCTGTGAGCGCTTTGAAGTAACAAGTGCTTGATTTACGCTCCCTTGTGAATAAACAGTATCACTTGAGACTGTGGCAATTGTATCGCCCTTCTGAACCTCACTTCCTTGAGTTACGTTGACACTGTTAACTCGGCCATGTTGATCAAAACTCCCTTCTACTGCCGATGGGAAGTAAGTAACATATCCACTAACAGAAATGCGCTGGGTATAAGAGCTAAAAAGAAGCATTACCAAAATCACAAACACCGCAGCAGCACAATAAAGTGATATGGGTAACACCGATGGAACCGATACGGAAAACTTTCCTAACCAAGCATTATTTTTAAACTCTAGGGCTTCTGGACGAAATATAGGCCTTTCTTCAGACATAGAATATTACCGTTTTAGGTAAAGAGTAGTTGTATTTAGTTATAAAATTATTTTATTCCTAGTACACCATCAAAACATTGATATTTTGAAGCGTCAGTAAATATAGCAATCTCTGTTCATCAGAGTCGAATGATTCCATTTGAGAAATATTACAATATCCTTTTGATGTTTGAGGAACTATACGACCACAATCATAAACCTTAACCTTTATAGTAAAACTATCCGAAAAGATAAAGTGATGAAATATGCCATTATCTAGTAATAATATCACTTATTCAATTATGTACTCCTAGGTTAGTTAATATTTTCTCTTCTGGTATTCCAGATGAAATTAGATGGGATGCAGTACGGCTCATTATTTTTCTTATTGATGGGCAATAAACTGAATTACGATTAAAGTCATCCTCTTTGGAATACCTTTGTATATGTCTACCACCACCACATATATTTTTCCATATACACTCACTACAGGGCTCAGGAGTTTGATTATTGACTTGCATATACTTCTGCATTTGCCAAGAGTTGATTGACTCTGAAAGCGTAAGATCTTTTATATTACCTATAGAGGTAAAAATATTGTCATTAGTAGCTCGGAGTGTATCATCAATATAAAGCTCTCCCTCAGAGCTGACTGTGTAAGCAATTGTATCGTTGGTGGACTTACTCATACCCATTACAGGATTAAAATTAGATGCTAGCATTGAATGAATATGGGTGTGAAAATAGCGAACGTAAATATCTTTATCTGCATCATTAAAAAGCTCGTCTAGTGCTGAGCAATAAAACTCAGCCAAAGAATGAGGATCTTCGCATGTATCATGACTTTCATCAGGAATAAGAAAATCAAACTTCTTACATCCGAGAACATCTACGAAATGTCGATATATATCAGCACCTTTAACGCTAGGATTAGCCACACATAAAATACCTGGCTCGTCAGCTATCTTTCCTTCTTCCCATGCAGCTTGAAGTTTCTTCAGTCCAGCAACGGTGTCATCGTAGGTCCCACGACCTTTTCTATCAATTCGATGTTTATCATTAATATGCTTTGGTCCATCAATTGATATTCCGACACTTACGTCATACTTTGAAAAAATATCAATCCATTCATCATCAATGAGAATAGCATTTGTCTGGCATGCGAGGCTTAGTCTTGAGTTTTGGTAATCGCCACTCATTAACTCTTTGCAAGCGGCTTTAAAACGCTCTTTGCCCATCATTAATGGTTCACCACCATGAAAATCTACTTGAAGGCTTTCAATTTCATATTCACGCGTAGCCCGCTCAAAAAAATGTTTTAAATGCTTTATATTTTGATGAGAAATAATTGGCTTTGAGTTAATTGCAATGTCATTACCCAAGTTAAAGACATAGCAATAAGTACAATTTATATTACACCTTTCACTGACTTTTAGGATAATTTCAAGGTGTTTTATTTTTTTTCTTATCATTCTAAGTCTCCAAATAAATTAAGAAAGGGAGTGGTTGTAACCACTCCGAAATTTAATTGAAATTAAAATCGTTTTGTAAAACGAGCAAATGCATTAACCCAACCACCTGAAACACTATCAAGCATAGATTGAACAAGTTCATTCTTATCTTTATTTTTTTCAGGTTTCACTTCTTTATTCAAAGAAACAGATGCATTATTGATGGTAATTTCTTTTTCTAGTTTAGACATTTTTTTCTCCTTAAATATTATGTACTGTGTTGCATATCATGATTTGCGCTAAGAACTTTATATAATCGAACTTAATATTCCAATCAAAAACTATAAATATTGTGACAATGATCTTTATAAAATTTTATAAGTATTTAAATTAAAACCTTTATTTCAAGAATAAAATTATCCTAATAGTGCATAAAATTGTAGTAAACCTTTAATTAAACCCGCCCAAAAACAATATATTCCTTCAACTTGAAGATGCAGCCTTCAATACCTGAAAATTATCCGTAATTCTCGATATCAATTAACCTGCAACTACTGGTAGTCTCACATCAAAAAACTTTTTGATAGCAGAGATGAGTGCTGCTTTGGAGGAAAAATAAACATTGTTCACCACATGCTTATTCATTACTTTCAAAAGTCGTTCTATTGGGTTTAAGTTTGGGCTATATTGGGGTAGGTAATGAAATTCAATATTAAGTACTTTTGCAGCATTTATCACCACTTCTGACCGATGATAGGCAGCTCCATCAAGCACAATATGCACGTTTTTTCTGGTGGATTATGCTCCATCTATCACTTCATAAGTATCTGTAATCGTCACGCTAATGTCTTTCGCGACAGGACACCAATTAGTGTTCTGCACAACTAAATCAGGACGTTTTACTTAAGGAATGTTGCTAATACTCCATTGGTGACAGATCATCATTAGTGGTATGCCGGTTTTCTAAGTTGTAATAACGCATAAGTTACCCAGCTCGATTGAGGCTGTATAAATTTTGGAAAGAAGCTTGTTAATGTGTGGATTCTAACGTGTTAGATTTGGACTAGAAAGAGTATTACTTAATTCAATGTTAATAGACAGCGTAATATGGAACGGCACTTAATGGTTGATACCATAGTCTCTTGTAATGCGCTTACCCTAAAATTTTGTAATGACGTTTAACATTTAATGTCACTTTGCCCCAGTATGATGATTTTACTCGGGCTTGGTGTTGCTCAAAGGCAGCTTTGTCGACAAACTCTTCGAAAACATCAAAACGCAACGGATTGTCTGAATTTTCAGAAACACTGAAAGAAATGCAACCTTGCTCTTTTAACGTTAACTTTTTGTGGTTACTCAGTTCACGTTTTACTATCTGCAAATCTTGTTCAGGAACCAAAATGTAACCTTTCAGTGTAATTTTAGACATTAGCTAGTGCTTCGATTTTCAACCCACTCAATTTGGACCCACTAAATCAGAACAACATCCACAAGTAAATCATCGATTACAAAAAATCTACTATGTAACTGACTGAAAATGTAGATTGACAAGCATTTTTTGTCTAATAAAAGTTACATAGCTTATAGATAACCATAAGTGGTTGTAATTTAATTGATGATTACGGATATATACCGCTCAAAAACCAATTTGAGTTTAACCCGGGTTTATAGGTATAGATTCGCAAGCTCATGCCACTTTTTCTCACCAATAACTTTGGTTAAGTCTGCGATTGCTGATTCAGAAAGGCTGCCATCATCGTTGTAAGTCAGAGTCGGCAGTCGAGTATCTAAGCTCTCTCCTTTCTCGATTAAGCTATGATCAATCGCTTGCCAAAATGCAGGGCCCTTAACGTAAAATAGTGGGTAATATTGGTACTGCTCTTGCTTAGCGACAAGGCGGTTGGCTTCTAACAATCCCGTGCTTGCAAATGGGAAACTGCGCTCAAAGTCATGCCATTGAGCTTGCGGGTCGACGAAATCATAAGGTGTCTTACCTAAAGACTTAATACCATAGTACTCCGCGATACTTTCGGATGCCCACATTGGTGAAGTTGTATCGAGCAAGTGCATGGACTCGTGAGCCGCAATTTTAAGCAGCATTGGCATATCGTCCTCTTCTAACTTTCCATTATTTAACAGGGCGTTAATAAGTATTTTATCGCTACCTGCAGCGCCACTGACACTGCCAACTTGTTTATCTCGGCTAAAAAAAACGATATCCCACTGCTTCACACTACTATCAGGAAATAAACGAGTGAGATAATCTAATTGAGATTCCAGTGCCGGTTTCCAGTCGTCCATCGTGTGTAAAATCTGCTCGGTATCTGTGGTAATTTTGATCGCTTTACCATTGATATTTAATTCGACAGGCTTAAGGCCCCAGACAACAAACAGCGGTGGTTGATCGGCATCAGGCAACCTCCCACATTCACCATCCGGAGCACAAACTTGTGCAGGAATAGGTTGGCCATGATGCGTAGAAAACCGAGGCAGGGAATTAAACTCACTGATAAAACGCCAACCCTTATTGGGTTCATAACTATCGATTTGTTCAGCGATATCGAAACCGTCTTGCCCTATCTCAACAAGTGGTAGTTGCCAAGCAACATGATCACATTGAATAAGTGTTTGATATTCAATAGAGGATAGACTTCTATCCTTATTAGTGCAGAACAAAGGAGGTTGTGTGTCATTAGTATGCGTTCTTGCCGGCAGAGCATAAAATGTTCCAAGTTGCTTAGTATCAACGCTGACAATAATAACGTTGGGGCGATCAGCTAACTGCTCTAGTTGATACGTAAGCGTTGATACTGACGTTGATACTGAAGAAGTGATGAGTGCAGTAGAGAGCAAAAATACAGACATAAATAAGCACAAGTTATTTGTAATAACAGTTGGAGTTGGGGTGATGAAATTAGTTCAATCAAGACTTCCCTTATGTGACTATTGCATCAAGCCTCAAAATGGACGAGATGATAAAGGCTTATATCTATTAAATAACTACCCCCAAATACCTTTGAGATATTCGGGGGATTGTTTTTATCACTTAATCATCAAATGACGTTTATGTTCCGCTGTTACCGCGTGCAAATTTTTATTGTGAATATACCGTTCTTTCGTTATTAA
>NZ_BJXJ01000030.1 GCF_007990935.1 Vibrio sagamiensis NBRC 104589 | reverse complement strand
TTCTTATTTTTAAAGAGCATCTCTTCTTTACTTCAGAAGAGTCGGCCATTCTAACGATATAATCTGTTGTGTCAAACACTTTTTGCTTTTTATTTTATTCTTTTAAAATACGAAGCAGTTGATTATTTCGTTTTTTACGACCTTATCGACTTTGCCTTGAGCCCTTGTGAGCTCTGCCCTTTCGACGGAGATGCATTATAGAGATCACGTTCACATTAGCAAGCGTTATTTTAAAAAAAATGCAAAAATAACACTTAAATGCTGATATATCCCTCAACGCCTTATTTATTCAACTTTACCCCTAAGCTGCAAACAAGTTATCCACAGAGTTATTCTTTGCGGAGTCATTTTGCACACTCATTGGCGACTTTCTTTTAAAGACATTTGAAAAAAAGCCCCCACTTAAAAAGTAGGGGCTGTTTTTTACTTCAGGAAACATACTCTCTTTTATTGAGCTAGGTTTATTGCTGTTGACTATTAGATTCCTGAGCCATCTTGTTCAGTACTGTCATCTTCATGTAATCCACATTCACGTTTGAGCCCAAAGAAGCGGGTTTCTTCTTCTGACATACCGGGTTCCCATATTTTTGACGTATGGGTATCTCCTATTGAAAGGTACCCTCTATCCCATAAAGGATGATAACTCAAGTCATTCACTTCCAAGTAGTAGTGAACATCCCTATTACTCCAATCAATAACAGGAAGGAATTTGAATACCCCATTTTGAATTGACAAGATAGGTAAACCTGAGCGCGATTGACTTTGCTCTCGACGTAACCCAGAAAACCATGTCCCAACATTTTGCTCACGTAGAGCACGTCGCATTGGTTCTACCTTATTTATCTTGTTGTACTTTTCAATTCCCTCTATACCTTGTTCCCACAGCTTTCCATAGCGGGCTTCTTGCCACTGAGGACTTTCCTTTGCTCGGTACACTTTAAGATTGAGGTTAAGTTGTACTTGTAGCTGATCGATAAATTGGTAGGTTTCTGCAAACAAGTACCCTGTATCGGTAAGAATAATCGGAATATCTGGCTTTTGCTGCGTCACAAGATGAAGCATCACGGCAGCTTGGATACCGAAGCTAGAAGAGACAGCAAACTCACCTTCCAAGTTTTCCAAAGCCCACTTAACGCGTTCCGAAGCTGAAAGCTTTTCGAGTTCGACATTTATTTGAGCAAGACGAAGAATCTGCTCCGTTTTAGTTAATGTCAGTAACTCTGATAATTCCAGTCTGGACGTTACAGAATCAAGCATAGAAATCCCTCTTAGATACCAACACCTCTTGAATAATGCCAGCCCGAATGGTGAAATCACCAAATGCTTCGCCTTCTTCACGTTCACCAGCCCAACGTGACACCAGTTGATCTATTTCTTCCAAGATTTGTTTATCTGTAATGTTCTCTTTGTACATTTTGGGGACTCGTGTACCACCACGGTTCCCTCCTAGATGTAAGTTGTATCGACCCGGGGCTTTACCCACTAAGCCAATTTCTGCCAACATGGCTCGGCCACAACCATTTGGGCAGCCTGTGACACGAAGAATAATATTATCTTCTTCAGGCAAGCCATGCTTTTCTAAAATTTGTTCAACATCAGTGACAAATTGAGGAAGAAAACGTTCTGCTTCTGCCATTGCTAATGGGCAAGTAGGAAATGCAACGCAAGCCATAGAATTTTTTCGCTGCTCACTGACACCCTCATCCATTAAACCATGCTCACGGGCAATCTTCTCGATCACTGCTTTTTGACTCTCTGCCACACCAGCTACAATCAGATTTTGGTTTGCTGTCATACGGAAGTCACCTTTGTGGATTTTGGCAATTTCAGCCACACCCGTTTTAAGTGGTTTCCCTGGGAAATCCAACAGACGGCCATTTTCGATAAAGAGCACCAGATGATGTTTGCCATCGATCCCTGCAACCCAACCGATACGGTCACCACGCTCTGTGAATTCGTAAGGGCGGCTTTGCCCAAATTCAACACCCGCACGTTTTTCCACTTCTTCTTTAAATACATCACTACCGACACGATCTAATGTGTACTTAGTCTTTGCGTTTTTGCGGTTTGAACGGTTACCCCAATCACGCTGTGTTGTTACTACAGCGGCAGCAATATCAAGTGTTTTATCTAATGGAATAAAGCCAAAATCATCTGCTCGACGTGGATAGGTTGATGTATCACCGTGGGTCATCGCAAGGCCACCACCGACAAGAACGTTAAAACCAACCAACTTGCCGTTCTCTGCAATCGCAACGAAGTTAAGATCGTTAGCGTGAACATCTACGTCGTTTTGCGGAGGGATAACCACCGTAGTTTTGAACTTACGTGGCAAGTAGTTCTTACCTAAAATCGGTTCGTCTTCCTCTGTACTTTCTACTTTTTCACCGTCTAACCAAATCTCTGCATAAGCTCGTGTCTTGGGTAGTAGGTGTTCACTGATCTTCTTCGCCCATTCGTAAGCTTCTTGATGCAGTTCTGATTCCACAGGGTTTGTCGTACATAACACATTTCGATTTACATCACCTGCCGTCGCAATAGAGTCGATACCAATACTATTTAGCGTTTGATGCATCAATTTAATATTGGGCTTCAAAACACCATGGAATTGGAATGTTTGGCGGGTAGTTAGACGAATACTTCCATACAAAGAATGCTCCGTCGCAAATTTATCAATCGCCAACCATTGCGTTGGGGTAATGATGCCACCCGGCATACGTGCTCGAAGCATTACATTGTGTAACGGCTCTAGCTTTTGCTTGGCACGCTCGTTACGGATATCACGATCATCTTGCTGGTACATGCCGTGAAAACGAATCAATTGGAAGTTATCTGCGGTAAAGCCACCAGTAATACGGTCTTGCAGATCTTGCTCAATCGTTCCTCGCAGTAAATTGCTTTCTCTTTTAAGGCGTTCGTTATCCGAGAGTGGACCAAGCACCTCACCTAATACTTCTTGGCTGTTTGTTTGTTGATTCGCGCTCATTAGTACACATCCCTTTGGTAACGTTTCGCTTTACGTAAATCGTTGATAAATGCTTCTGCTTCTTCACGAGAAAACTTGCCCTGTTGCTCGGCGACAAATACCAGTGCATCGTGAACATCTTTTGCCATACATGTGGCATCACCACATACATAGATATAGGCACCATCTTTGATCCATTGCCAAACTTGTTCCGCGTTTTCTAGGATGCGATGTTGAACATAAACCTTCTCGGTTTGATCACGGCTAAACGCAACATCAAAGCGAGTTAACAAACCTGACTTGAGGTACTTTTGCCACTCCACTTGGTAAAGGAAATCTTGAGTAAAGGTACGGTCACCAAAGAACAACCAGTTCTTGCCTTCCGCATCACGATTATCACGCTCTTGGATAAAGCTGCGAAAAGGTGCAATACCGGTACCAGGACCAACCATGATGATTGGTGTGTTGCCGTCTTGTGGTAGTTTAAAATTCTTGTTGTGCTCAACAAACACTTTCACTTCACCGCCTTCTTCTAGACGTTGAGTGAGGAAACTCGATGCTCCGCCGTAGCGCTTCTCATCACCTTTGTCGTATTCAACCAAGCCTACGGTTAAGTGAACTTCTTCATCCACTTCCGTTTGACTCGAAGCGATAGAATATAGGCGAGGAGTCAATCGGCGAAGTAAACCAACCAACTCTTCTGTACTGAGCTTGGTCTTTTTCTCTGCAAGCACATCAACAATTTGTGTATTTGCTGCGTAATGACGAAGTTTGTCTTTATCTTCCAACAGCTTTTGTAACTTCTTACTCCCAGACAACTCGGCAAACTTAGTCACAAATTGAGGGTTTGATGCGGTGATCTCGTATTTACTGATCAATGCGCTATGGATAGAAAGGCTTTCGCCATCAACTTCAATACTTTCGACGCCAGAAAGACCGACTTTCGCTAAGATGTCATTAGCGAGCTCAGAGCTATTGTCAAACCAGACACCTAGTGCATCACCTGGCTGATAGGTCAACCCCGACTCTTCTAGGTCAATCTCTACGTGGCGAACATCTTTACTCGAGTCACGCCCTGTGAGCTTCTGACTTGCCAAAAGCGTCGCTGTGTATGGGTTTTGCTTATTGTAGGCAGAATGATCTGGAGCAACTTGACTAACTGGCAGTTGAACCACTTCTGCTTCATTAGCAGAAGAAAGGGCTTCTTTTACCTTTCCAAGCGCTTGCTTACGCCATTCTGCTGCTGGTGTGTCATAATCCACATCACAATCAATACGCTCAAAGAAGGCAGTTGCGCCTAACTTAGATAGATAAGTATCGAAGTCTTTACCTGTTTGGCAGAAGAACTCATAACTCGAATCACCCAATGCAATGACAGCGTATTGTAGGTTTGGTAACTTAGGAGCTTTCTTAGATTGAAGAAACTCATGCAGTTCAATGGCATTATCCGGTGCTTCACCTTCACCGTTAGTCGACGCCACGATGATCACATGTGTCTCTTTCGCAAGGTTCTTTCCTTTGTAATCGCTGGCATCAAACAGCTCAACAGCAATGCCTTCAGCTTTAGCCTCTTGCTCTAGGGCCTCAGCGACCCCTTTTGCATTGCCCGTTTGAGACGCAAAAATAATACTGAGTTTGCCTGCAGGTTTTGCTCCCACTGATGCGACTGCTTGCGCGATAGGCGTCACTGTGGCATTAGGTTGCTGCTGGGCTAATCCCCAAAAATAACCACTCACCCAAGCCAATTGGTGGGAAGAAAGCTCGGAAATAGTTTGCTGAAGAGAACTCAGTTGTTGGTCATTTAGAGGGCTAGTAATAGGTGGCTTGTCACCTTGCCCATGATTATCATCCGTCATATTCTGATGAGAATATTCATTATTTTGAAAAGACATTGTCACGACATCCCTATTCAGTGCGTGACGATAGATTAACCACTATTTTTAATAACAAGAAAGAATAGAAGTGAATGTTTTATAACTTTTCGGAGTAAGAAACGCATCCAATCAGCGGTCTTCAATACGAACTTGCTGAAAGCCAATAGCCAGAGCCGATTTAGATGCCGTGTCAAGATCGTCATAGAGGCATTCCTCTCCATGATTATCTGTCAGGCAAACGAATCCACCACGAGCATGACGAAACTCAACAACCCACCCGCCTTCTTGAATCGATGGCTCGATAATGGCTTCTACCAACTGATTGTCACGAAATAGATGGCGTAATTCATTTATAGTCATAAAACCTACCCCGACTTTTCATACATCGCACCTAAATAAGCATGGTCGATGTATGGAAAAAGAGGAGATAAATTCGATTTTATATAACTAAGTAATATAAAAAAAGGCCTCTTAAGATTGAGACGTTTTTAAAAATTCGTTTTTGACCTTAAAACGTGTATTCCGCTGATGCAAAGAAACCATTGGCAAAAATGTATTCCTCACCAACGTCAGATATAAAATCCTTCGATTCTAAATCAATGACACGATAGCCAGCACGTAAAGCTAATTCCGATTCATTCATAGGTACTCGATACTGCAATCCAGCCATAAGATCAGTACTTTTAATTCCTTTGTTATCGCCAAAGTTCATTTCACCAATAACATCAACATTCGTGTTCGGTACGCTGATTTCTGCATAGCCATACCAAGCCCAAATTAAGCCATCAAAGGTATCAGTGCGAGCATTAGCACCAACATCCACATACTTCGTATTGCTTAGGTCACTGAACGTGATTCCAGCATCAAAATGCATCAGGTCGTGATCAAGGATTGGGTAGTAAAGTGATAAATCGAGTTTATCAAAACCCATATAGTTCGCATCAATACTCGAGTAACGTAAACGAACATTAGGCAAATATTTAATATTATTTTCAACGCCAATAAAGAAAACACCCGTACTACGACTCTCTCTTTTTTCTTCGTTCACTTTCGTATCAAACGCCCAAGCCTCTGCACCCACGGTTGTGGTGAAAGAAAAATCTTGTGCAAAGATGGGCGAAGCCGCGATCAATGAAAGTGTCGCTAAAGCGATGTTCGCTTTATTTGTCATGTAATTCTTACTCCGAGATAGTTAACTTAGAGGTGAGATGTACGATAAATATTATCATATACTCACCCCTCTCTATCAACTAGATCGAGCTAATTTATGGTTTATAACGAGGTTGGGCGACAACATTTTTAAAAAACCATATACCCAAAGCAATAACGATTAACCATGGTAATAACTTAAGCACAACGCCAAGCATCCCTAAAAGTAGCATCACAACAACAGCAACCCCTGCAGCAATAAACACTGTCGTCATTGTTAGGCCAGTTACCAGTAAGGTGGCAGTAAAAACAAAAATAAAGATCAGTTCCAACATGACAAATTCCCCTTTAGTTTTAGTATTCAACAAGCAGGTTTCATACCAACCCAAGAGAAAAACACAAGACACTGATTATTAAATAAAAAACCAGAGAACACCTGTCTCTCTGGTTTTTCAAAATTGTGAGCTGGTTATTTTTACCATCTAATGGCAATTTTTACACATCCAACTCTTTAGGAATTTTAGCCAAAGCGGCTTGTAAAACCTCAAGGCCAGAACCTGGCTTGTGAGCATTTTCGCTGATATACCTACGCCATTGACGAGCTCCGGGCATACTTTGGAATAACCCAAGCATATGGCGCGTCATATGTCCAAGGTAAGCACCTTTAGCCAGCTGAGCTTCAATATACGGATACATTTCTTCAACGATTTCACTGCGTTTTTTTACTGGCGCATTTGAGTCAAACAGTTCTTGATCTACTGACGCTAAGATATATGGGCTTTGATACGCTTCACGACCAATCATCACACCATCAAGATGCTGCAAGTGTTCTTTGACTTCTTCAAGTGACTTAACTCCGCCATTGATGGCAATCGTCAGATCAGAAAAGTCTTTTTTTAATTGGTAAGCTCGTGGGTAGTCCAGAGGTGGTATTTCACGATTTTCTTTCGGACTTAACCCACTCAACCAAGCTTTACGAGCATGGATAGTAAATTGCTCACAACCGCCTTTTTCCGACACAGTTGAGACAAAATCCGTTAAGAATTCATAAGAGTCCAAATCATCAATACCAATACGAGTTTTTACTGTAACAGGAATATCCACAACATCTTTCATCGCCGCGACACAATTTGCGACTAGTTGTGGCTCTGCCATTAAACAAGCACCAAAGCGACCATTTTGGACACGGTCTGAAGGACAACCTACGTTTAAATTCACCTCATCATAACCACGCTCTTGAGCTAATTTCGCACAGGTGGCCAAATCTTGAGGGTTTGAGCCACCCAATTGCAGTGCTAAGGGATGTTCTTCTTGGTTATACGCCAGAAAATCCCCTTTTCCATGGATGATAGCGCCTGTTGTTACCATTTCCGTGTACAACAAGGTCTCTTTGGTCATTAAACGATGGAAATAACGACAATGACGATCGGTCCAATCGAGCATGGGTGCAACGGACAAGCGGCAAGGCGCGTATTTATTGGAGTTTTCAAGGTTCATCATGGTTAACTCAAAAATATAACTACTCTGTGAACATACTCAAGTTCATCCATTTCTACCAGTCATTATGGTAATGGATGCTCGTGGCACAATTCAATATTGAAAAATGCGAACTGAATAAAGGAACTCGATTGCACTCTATTTTTCGCGTTACTGTAAAAAATAATTCACCGATTATACATATTGAAACCCAAAGATTCATAAAAAAGAGCAACGGCTCATCGTTACGCCTCGAATACCTGTCACTCAAAAAAGAGTTATCCCGCATGGGCAAAGTGCAGGTATGTCACTAATTCGATTTTCTCATCAAGGTCCAAAAGTAAAAAAACACCTATGATTCAATTAATAAATAAAAACAAATATTGAAAACATAACATTGATTTTTAAGGGTAAATACTTTTTGTCTCACTATGTTACAAAAGCTTTCCTAGCAAAAAGACACCTATGATCTAATTAGTTATAAAGCAATGAATCGACATAAGTTAATTGGCTTTTATTTGAGTGAATTTACTGGTGTATTTTTGTAGGTGTGCCAATGATAAGAGTAGTACTACTAGGCAATGCACAGCTTTTTGAGTGATAGTTATTAGCTAGATTTTATAAATTAAATCATTAGTGTGTGTTCACTATTATTGTTTCGCTACTTTAGGCCATGATTTTCAATTCAATAATAGGTACACTGTAGCCTTATCGACCAACTTAACTACAAGTCGGTTACTGTAAGACGCCTTCGATTGTTATGGTGAAAGATTTGAACCCCACTCTACTTGAGCAAATAGAACTTACCTGCACAAAACGTGGGGTAAGGTTAACTCCTCAACGCAAACGCGTTTTTGAACTCATCTACTCTAATCGACGTGCCTCTAGCGCGTATGAGTTGCTAGAACAGTTAAAAGAAAGTGAACCTAAAGCAAAGCCTCCAACTGTCTATCGAGCCCTCGATTTTTTATTGGAACAAGGATTCATTCATCGTGTTGAGTCAAACAATAGCTTTATTACTTGCTGCTCCTTCAACCACAAGCAACACTTTTTCCAATTATTAATTTGTGATAAATGCGGTGATGTTGTTGAGCTTGAAGACGAGAAATTAATATCTTTATTAGCAAGTAATGCTGAAAAATACGGGTTTCAACTTACTAACCAAGTCATCGAAACTCATGGTGAATGTCAAACCTGCTCTTTGAAAACAAAAAAAGAAAAATAGAAGAACATTATGCGTGCTGAATTTGTAAATCCGTTTTTAGCTTCTCTGATGAATGTACTAAAAACTATGGCTTCATTAGAACTAAAACCTCAAAAACCAAGAATCAAGAAAGATGAAATTGCACGAGGTGATGTTTCTGGCCTTATCGGCATGGTCGGCCCGCAAACTCGGGGATCAATGTCGATTACTTTTGATGAATCATTAGCATTAGAAATAATGGAAAAAATGCTTGGTGAAGGCCCCAGCGGACTTAATGAAGAAGTGACAGATATGGTGGGTGAAATCACCAATATGGTCACCGGTGGAGCCAAACGTATTCTGGCTGAAAGTGGCTTTGACTTCGATATGGCAACTCCGATTGTTGTTTCTGGAAAAGGGCACACCATTCGACACAAATGTGAAGGTTCTATCATAATCATGCCTTTTGCTTCCCAGTGGGGTAATGCCTTTATCGAGATTTGTTTCGAATAAAAGTAAGATAGGTTAACTAAAACCAATCTATTTTTTATGTGTCTCAGACAACAAAAAGGTCAGCATTTGCTGACCTTTTCTATGATGACTTGTGCAGATTAAGCTTTGAACGCTTTAAATGCGTTAATCAGACCATTTGTTGAACTGTCATGTGAATGAATCGCTTCATTACCTGCTAGTTCAGGTAGAATTTGGTTAGCTAATTGTTTACCTAGTTCTACTCCCCACTGATCAAAGCTGAAGATATTCCAAATCACACCTTGAACAAAGATCTTATGCTCGTACATAGCGATCAAGTTACCTAGTGTACGCGGTGTGATCTGCTTAACTAAGATAGAGTTCGTTGGGCGATTACCTTCAAATACTTTAAATGGTACCAGTGACGCCATTTCTTCTTCGCTCTTACCTGCTTTAGCAAATTCTGCTTTAACAGTGTCTGCAGACTTACCAAATGCCAACGCTTCTGTTTGTGCAAAGAAATTAGACATCAATTTTTGGTGGTGATCACTCGCTGGATTATGGCTGATTGCTGGCGCAATAAAGTCACATGGGATCAGCTTAGTGCCTTGGTGAATTAATTGGTAGAACGCGTGCTGACCGTTAGTTCCTGGCTCACCCCAAATAATTGGACCTGTTTGGTAATTTACCGCATTACCTTCACGGTCAACATATTTACCATTCGACTCCATATTTCCTTGCTGGAAGTACGCAGCAAAACGGTGCATGTATTGATCGTAAGGTAAAATGGCTTCTGACTCAGCGCCATGGAAGTTGTTGTACCAAATACCAATCAGAGCAAGTATTACTGGGATATTGCTTTCTAGGTCTGTCGATACAAAGTGGTTATCCATCTCATGAGCGCCATCAAGAAGCTCAATAAAGTTGTCGTAGCCTACAGCGAGTGCGATTGAGAGACCAATGGCTGACCATAAAGAGTAACGACCACCGACCCAGTCCCAAAACTCAAACATGTTATCTGTATCGATACCAAATTCAGAGACAGCAGGTGCGTTAGTCGAAAGCGCAGCGAAGTGCTTAGCCACGTGTGCTTGATCGCCTGCAGTCGCTAAGAACCAATCACGTGCAGAGTGTGCATTCGTCATTGTTTCTTGTGTCGTAAACGTTTTAGATGCAATCAAAAATAATGTGGTTTCAGGGTCGACTTTCTTCAGTGTTTCAACAATGTGAGTACCATCAACGTTAGAGACAAAGTGAAGGTTTAGGTGATTTTTGTATGGTGCAAGTGCTTCCGTCACCATGTAAGGACCAAGGTCAGAGCCACCAATACCAATGTTCACGATATCTGTGATGGTTTTGCCTGTGTAACCTTTCCACTCACCACCAATCACACGCTCTGTGAATGATTTGATTTTCTCTAGAACCGCATTAATCGCAGGCATTACGTCTTCACCATCGACCATGACAGGTTCATTAGAACGGTTACGCAGTGCCGTATGAAGAACCGCACGATCTTCTGTTTTGTTGATCGCTTCACCACTGAACATAGCGGTAATTGCAGACTTAAGCTCCGTCTCATTCGCTAAGGCAAAAAGGTGCTTCAAAGTGTCTTCATTGATTAGGTTTTTCGAGTAATCAACTAGGATATCTGAGCCAAAACGTGCAGAGTATTTGTCGAAACGCGCTGCGTCTTGAGAAAATAGCTCTTTTAAATCCATATCTTGTGCAGATTCGAAATGCGCAGTCAGCGCTTTCCAAGCTTGAGTTTGCGTTGGATTGATATTTTTCAACATGGTTCTTATCCCGATGTTACAGTAGGTTTTATTCTCACCAGTCTAGTTTAAACTGTGGAATTCCCGATTGAGCAAAAAGTACTATATATGTCATGTTTGGGCGAAACATCACAAAACAAGGGTATTGTAATTTATTTTCATACCCTGATTATGACCGAGTCCTTATCAAGCCACTTTGAGTGAGGTCACGTTACTGCTCTCAAACCAACATAACCCGGTCAGAGCGGAGATTCATCCGACATAGCTTATCTTAAAAGAAGGTTCAATTAAGCTCTGAAATGTGACTTAATCATGAAGAAAACACATCAAAATAATGATAATAATAACATTTACTTTTACTAGGCTCTAATCAGATTAACATCGTTTCTAACATGACGAGGCTCAACTAATGTGGACACAAAAAAGTATAACGCTGAAGGCTAGAAAGCGTGGATTCCACCTTATAACTGATGAAATTGAACAACAGTTACCACAAATTCAATCTGTTTCAGTAGGTTTATTACATCTGTTTATTCAGCATACTTCCGCTAGCTTAACGCTCAATGAGAATGCCGATCCTACGGTTCGAGCAGATCTTGAAGCACACTTTGAGCGCTTTGTACCTGAGCGAGCTCCCTATTATCAGCATACCTATGAAGGGGATGATGACATGCCTGCGCATATAAAAGCATCCATACTTGGTAACAACCTCACGCTCCCAATTCAGAATGGCAGATTAGCTTTGGGGACATGGCAGGGTATTTACTTAGGAGAGCATCGTATTCATGGTGGGGACCGACGAATCATTGCAACGATTCATGGTGAATAATAGATAAATACTGAGCCATTCATTTGGTACGTTTGAACAGGTATACAAGTACTATCGCTTACGTAAACGCCTGATAACCAACCTCAAGATGCTTTAAATCAAGTAGCTTGAGGTTAGTTGGATCTGGCTTTTATTAAGCGGCAAAGATTCTTAACTCTGCTGTTATGGTAGGTACTCCATCTCAACTCGGGAAGTAAGCTTAGTCACTAACTCATAACCGATGGTGCCAACATGATGAGCAACCTCTTCGACGGGTAAATCTTTGCCCCACAAAATTGCTTCATCACCGACTTTATCAGTTGCGTCAGGCCCTAGGTCCACCGTGAGCATATCCATAGAGACTCGCCCTGCCATTGGGACTCTACGTCCATTCACTAATACAGGTGTCCCATTAGGAGCGGTCCTTGGATAACCATCACCATAACCTAATGCAATCACGCCGACTTTGGTATCGCGTTGACTAGTCCATATGCCACCATAGCCGACACTTTCGCCTTGTTTCACATCACGTACCGCAATTAAGTGGGACTTCAAGGTCATCACTGGCTGATAGCCTAAGTCTTGGGCCGTTTTATCTGTAAAAGGTGAAACACCATACATGATAATTCCAGGACGAACCCAATCAAGATGACTTTGTGGCCAAGCCAGAAAACCAGCAGAAGCCGCTAAAGAGCGCTCCCCTTGGCAACCAGATGTGAGAGACATAAATAGCTCGATTTGCTGTGTCGTGGCATCGTTGTCTAATTCATCAGCGCAACCAAAGTGGCTCATGTAACGAATAGGCTTGGCCACATTGGCACATGCTTCCAAGCGAACCACAAACTCATCATAGTGTTCTGGGTGAACCCCCAAGCGATGCATGCCACTGTCGACTTTCAGCCATACCACAACAGGTGTATCTAACTCAGCTTGTTCAAGCGCAACCAGTTGTTCCTCACAGTGAACAACCGTTTGAATATTATTGGTCACCAGAACGGGTAGATCACCTGACGAGTAAAAGCCTTCCAAAAGTAGGATCGGCTTTACAAGACCACACGCTCGAAGTTGCAACGCTTCTTCTATGCGCGCTACACCAAAAGCATCACCGTCAATGGCGTGTTGAGCAACGTGACGTAAACCATGACCATAGCCATTTGCTTTGACTACCGCCATGACTTTACTGTTAGGAGCCTGTTGTTTTACGCGCAGCAGGTTATGCTGCAATGCCGATAAATCTACGCATGCAATTGCTGCTTTTTTATAGCTCATGGTATTACTCATCATCAATATCAAATGCTGGGCCTGCGTAGTTATCGAAACGCGAGTGCTGACCTTGGAATGTCAAGCGAACTGAACCAATCGGACCGTTACGCTGTTTGCCAAGAATGATTTCTGCTGTTCCCTTGTAAGGGCTATCAGGGTGGTAAACCTCATCCCGATAAATAAACATGATCAAGTCAGCATCCTGCTCGATAGAACCTGATTCACGTAAGTCTGAGTTCACTGGGCGTTTGTCTGCACGTTGCTCTAGAGAACGGTTAAGCTGGGATAGTGCGACCACAGGCACGTTCAATTCTTTCGCTAGTGCTTTCAAAGAACGAGATATTTCAGCAATCTCTAACGTTCGGTTATCCGACATGGCCGGAACTCGCATCAACTGAAGGTAATCGACCATGATCATCGATAAGCCACCGTGCTCACGGGCCACTCGCCGAGCGCGAGAACGCACTTCAGTCGGGGTCAAGCCAGAGCTGTCATCGATGTACATATTCTTCTTTTGCATCAAGATACCCATTGTCGAAGAAATTCGAGCCCAATCTTCGTCATCCAACTGCCCTGTTCGGATCTTAGTTTGATCAACACGAGAAAGAGACGCGAGCATACGCATCATCAATTGCTCTGCAGGCATCTCAAGTGAAAAAATCAATACAGGTTTTTCTTGCTGCATGGCTGCGTTTTCGCACAAGTTCATCGCAAACGTTGTTTTACCCATAGAAGGTCGAGCGGCGACAATAACTAAATCGGAACCTTGCAAACCAGCAGTTTTCTTGTTCAGGTCGGTAAAACCAGTATCTACGCCAGTAACACCATCTTGTGGTGTTTTATACAGCATCTCGATACGCTCTAGCGTTTTTTCAAGGATGTTATCGACATTTTGCGGACCTTCATTCTCACTGGTTCGAGATTCCGCAATCGCAAACACTTTACTTTCAGCTAAATCAATTAAATCTTCCGAACTGCGGCCTTGAGGATCATAACCTGCATCCGCGATCTCATTAGCAACACCGATCAAACCACGAACAATAGCACGTTCAGCAACAATATCAGCATAGGCATTGATGTTCGCAGCACTTGGAGTGTTTTTTGCTAAATCAGCGAGATAGGCAAAACCACCGACATCATCAAGCCGTTCATGACGCTCTAAGTGTTCAGAGAGTGTAATTAAATCAAGCGGTTTGTTTTCTTCAAGAATGGCTTTAACGCCTTCAAAAATAAGACGGTGAGGACGGCTATAGAAATCACTGCTTACCACACGTTCGGCTACTGTGTCCCAACGTTCATTGTCTAATAAAAGACCACCAATTACTGATTGCTCGGCTTCTAGCGAGTGTGGAGGGACCTTAATTGCGTCGACCTGAATATCTGAAGGTTTGCGATTTCTATTTTCCACCATGACTTTGCTCAATAACTACGAATGACTCAGGATTATAACCTTAAACCTAACTATACCCAAGTAACCTCAAATCGCTTGCTCTATCAAGCTCATCAATTGGGAATAATATGCCCTTCTAAACTAAGAACACCCATCAATCCATCATATTAATAGTTCAACCCATAAGAAAATCAACTAACGAATGAATAACATTAATCAAAACAAAAAAACCAAGAAAAATTGACCTTCTGTTGACCTACCTGACGTTATATATCAATATCAGGCTCCTTTTTAATGCCTCTGAGGTTACTGTGTCAAAATACTGGTTACTTAGCTTAAGTTTACTATATATTTCGGTATCGTATGCTGAAGAATCAGTTGAATTAGATCAAGAAATTAAAGTGCCTGAGCCTTGGCAAACTGAAGTTGAATTTGGCTATCAGTCTCACACTGGCAATACAGAATCCCGCGCCCTAAATACCCGTTTAAGCGTGGTGTATACCTCTGGACGTCATCGTTCAAATGGTGAATGGAAGTTCTATAATCTTTACAAAAATGGTGAAGAAGACAAACGCTCCTCAATTTATAACATTCAGAGTGACTATAAATTAGGACCCAAAACCTACCTTTACGGCAGCTTCAACGGTACAGACTCTCGTTATAGCGCATACTTTGAAGATTATACTGTATCTGGGGGGCTAGGCTATCAGGTGTCTTACACGCAAGAGTTCATTTTAGAAATCGAGTTAGGCCCGGGTTTCCGATATCAGGAGCCAAATATAAATGAGCTTGATGACGATGACATCATTTTTCCTCACACCGTTGAAGAAGCGATCGTGCGAAGTAATGTTAATACAACATGGCAGGTCTTAGATAATTTAAGCTTTACAGCCAATTTAACACTGGTAAGTGGCAAAAGTAACTCACGCTTCGATAGTGATTTGAGTATCACAAATAACATTACCGATGATATTGCTCTGAAGTTTACCCACTCACGCCAATACCACAGCAAAGTACCAGAAGGCTTGAGCAAAGCTGATAGTGTTTTTGCAATGAGTCTACTATTTATTTTTTAAAAGGTTTAGTAGCCTTGGATAGTATTCATTAAATTTTATTTAATATATATCCTATAACTTCAAGGGACTTGACTATAAAATACCTCATAAAGTCAATGATATAAAAAAAGCACCTCCGGAGAGGTGCTTTTTATTTCGTCTTGATACTGAAATTACTCAGCAGCAACAACTTGTACGTTCACTGTAGCGAACACTTCAGAGTGAAGTTGAACGCTGATCTCGAACTCACCAGTGTTACGTAGAGCACCTTCAGGAAGGCGAACTTCGCTCTTAACAACTTCAACGCCTGCAGCAGTAATAGCATTAGCGATATCACGAGTACCGATAGAACCGAATAGTTTGCCTTCGTCACCAGCTTTTGATGCGATAACAACAGCTTCTAGAGCGTTAACTTTCTCAGCACGAGCTTGAGAAGCAGATAGTTGCTCAGCAACTTTAGCTTCTAGTTCAGCACGACGAGCTTCGAACATTTCAACGTTAGCTTTAGTAGCCATAACTGCTTTACCTTGAGGGATAAGGAAGTTACGAGCGTAGCCAGATTTAACGTTTACTTTATCGCCAAGACCACCTAGGTTACCGATTTTATCAAGTAGAATAACTTGCATTGTTTAATCCTCTTTCTTAATAAAACGAACCGATTACTGATGCTTGTCAGTGTACGGTAGTAGAGCTAGGTAGCGAGAACGCTTGATAGCGCGAGCTAGTTGACGTTGGTATTTAGCACTTGTACCAGTGATACGGCTAGGAACGATTTTACCAGCTTCAGTGATGTAATTTTTAAGAGTTGCTACGTCTTTGTAATCAATCTCTTGTACGCCTTCTGCAGTAAAACGGCAGAATTTACGACGACGGAAGAAACGAGCCATGGGCTATCTCCTGATCTTAAATTTGAGTAATGTTGTCGGCGTGTAACACTAATTTCCCAACGCCATTTCGGCCGGTTTGATAAGCAACAAAACCACTTACCTTAATGTTACTGCCTTGTACTAAATTCTGAGTTAATGCTTGTGACCCAAGCCCACTAACAACAACCGCCATACGACAATATACTTGCCTATACAGGTCGGCTTCGATAATCGTAGAGCGATGCTCTAACCAAAATCGACAGTGTTCAATACCACTAGGGCTTTTGCTACGAATAGGCGGTTTGGCAATGGTGCCACTCAGCTCCATTCGATTGGTCATAAGAAATATTACTCAGCAGCTGCTTCTGGCTTAGCTTCAGCACGCTCTTCACGACGAGGAGCACGCTCTGCACGCTCTTCTTTCTGCTTAAGCATGATAGATTGCTCAGTGATCGCCGCTTTAGTACGCATGATCATGTTACGTAGAACTGCATCGTTGAAACGGAAAGCAGTTTCTAGTTCATCGATAACAGCTTGGTCAGCTTCAACGTTCATTAGAACGTAGTGAGCTTTGTGAAGCTTGTTGATTGGGTAAGCCAGTTGACGACGACCCCAGTCTTCTAGACGGTGGATTTTACCACCAGCTTCAGTGATTGAACCAGTGTAACGCTCGATCATGCCAGCAACTTGCTCGCTTTGATCTGGGTGCACCATGAATACGATTTCGTAATGACGCATTGGTTGCTCCTTACGGATTATTCAGCTTCCACAAATGGCTCAGTCGTCCAGAGGAAGCAAGGAACTAAAGACAATTGACTGAGTTTAAGGAGCACGAATAGTACAGAAAGGAGATAAATTAGGCAAGTGATTATTTGCACACCACGGTGGATATTTTTACTGCCTTGAATCATATATAGCAAAGGCGACCAGTGAAATGGTAGCCTTTAAAATCATAGCGGTATCGCACTGGTTTTAGAGTGTATTTTAGCGCTTATTTGACGTTTTCAAGTTCAGTGCGCATTTTATCAATAACTTGCTTGTAATCTGGCTCACTGAAAATCGCAGAACCTGCAACAAACATATCCGCACCCGCTTCTGCGATTTCACGGATGTTATCAACTTTCACGCCCCCATCTATTTCTAGACGGATATCGCGACCAGATTGATCGATCATCTTCCGTACCGCACGTAACTTATCAAGTGTGTGAGGAATGAATGATTGACCGCCGAAACCTGGGTTGACTGACATCAACAAAATCAAGTCAACTTTGTCCATGAGGAATTCAAGGTGTGCAAGTGGTGTTGCAGGGTTAAGAACCACACCCGCTTTACAACCGTGCTCTTTGATTAACTGCAGAGTACGATCAACGTGCTCAGATGCTTCAATATGGAATGTAATCATCGATGCGCCAGCTTTGGCGAAATCAGGGATAATACGGTCAACGGGTTTAACCATTAAATGAACATCAATAGGGGCTGTAATGCCATAATCTCGCAGTGCTTTACACACTGGGGCACCAAAGGTTAGGTTTGGCACATAATGATTATCCATCACATCAAAGTGAACGACATCAGCACCCGCTGCCAGTACCTTCTCAACATCTTCGCCTAAACGAGCAAAATCTGCAGATAAAATGGATGGTGCAATGAGAAAATCTTTCATACCGGGCCTCAAGTTTGGCGAGTAAACAGTAAATTATATCGCCAATGATTCTACCTAAGCCTGAGATGAGATCCACTATTTAGGAACAATAGTTTAAGAATTATGAAGCCGAAGCGGCTGAATCCTCAGCATGGAAAAGTGCCAATAACTCATCAACTTTGTTTCGTCCACTACCATTACGACTAATTGTGCGCTTTACTTTGACTGCATTTAAGTCTGCACCGTGGTACAAGCGACGCGTTAAGGTGGTATCGTGGTTTGAGATAAGCACGGGTATACCACGCTTTATTGCCGTTGTTTCAGCAATATCAGCTAAAGCGGCTTGGTCATCTAGCGTAAAGCCACTAACAGCATAAGAAGTGAAGTTTGCCGTATTGGACAAAGGCGCATAAGGAGGATCACAATAAATCACACTGCCTTTACGAGCACGGCGAAACGTCTCAGTGTAGCTTTCACAAACAAACGTGGCTCTTTTAGCTTTCTCTGCAAAAAACTCTAATTCTGCTTCAGGGAAATAGGGTTTTTTATACGAACCAAACGGAACATTAAACCCGCCTTTTTTGTTATAGCGACACAAGCCATTAAAACCAAAGCGGTTCATGTAAAGGAAAGCTACCGATCGATACATGAGATCATCCGTGTTATTAAATTGAGCACGGATATCAAGGTAAGCTTCTTTGCGATTATTATCAGCAATAAACCAACGTTTCGCTTCTGAAATGTACTCTTGTGGTTTGTCTTTAAGCAAATTGTAAAGATTGATCAGATCAGGGTTAATGTCTGCTAGTAAATAATGTTCATAATCAGTATTAAGAAAAACCGAACCAGCACCGACAAAAGGCTCAACGAGCTTGCGAGCGGGTGGCAAATGACGCTGAATATCTTCGACAAGGCCGTACTTTCCCCCAGCCCACTTCAGAAAGGCTCTCTGCTTTTTCATCTATTGCTCTTATTGCTAAAAGTGACAAACCTAATTTGAGGGTGCGGAATGTAACATATTTTTCGGTCAAGCTCAGGATTATTTCGCTTGGTCTATTTCTTTGTGCACTTGGGAGATAGACTTAGCCCAAGGGTTAACCAATTTTAACACTTCAGGTAATGCATCAGCTGCATCTCGTGCCGCTTGAATCGTTGGGTAATCTTGGTAAGTAATAATGAACCACTCTTTATCATTGCGTAGTGTTGGATAGATACGAACTTCATCATTAAGGTTGTGTTTATCCAAGAATGCTTGAACATCTCGTTTGTCAGTCATCGCACCTAATTGCAAAGTATAAGAACGAGCTGGAAGCGCTTTTAATGCATCGAGTGCATAAGAGAAGGTACCCATTGCCGTGACTGAAGCGACCTTATTCGTTGCCACTTCCGCTTTTGGGACAATGTTAATCAAAGAGGAACTACTATGGTGCGGCGCTTTTTTAGGGTCATTTTGCTCCGTGCTATCTAGGTTATTGGTTTTATCGGGCTCATTACCCGGGGAGGAATCCGATTTATCTTCTAACAAAGCATCAACCACTTCTGAATCAATCACCACTCGCTGCTGATTATCTTCATTACCCACACTGATCACATTATCAGTCACCACCGGTGGTAAAGCGTTAGAATCATCTTCACCTACTTGAGCCGCTCCCTTTGGAGTATTCACACTGTTTTCAGCCGTTTTCATATCCATTGATTGCATTGATTCCGCTGAGTCAGATGACACAGCAGGGTCGGTAATAGTGGGAATGGCAGTTTGTTCGAGGTAACGTGTAATTTGTTGCGCTTTGTCATCTGGATCAGGCTGCATCCACCAGTAGCCACTCGCGATCAAGAGTAATAAAAGCAATACAAGCAAAGCGATATTAAGAGGTGAGTCGATAATCGAACGAATAATAATTCTTTTTTCCATCTTCATCTCTCCCAACGCCATGATGTCGCCCGGTGTTGGGCTGACTTTCTTAAACGCATTTCTCACTCGTTTCTCTGCACTATCATCAACATAACGTACAACTAGAGACTCAAAGAAACGACGTGCTTCTATCTCAGATAACAAATCAATATCGAGTTCCACTGGCTTGAGATCTTGACCATAACTAATACGAGCTAAGATAGATTCAAAATGTCCCGTTTTAGTAAACAATAAAATATTAATACGCCAATTCGGTTGTATTTGTGCAGCAAGCACTAGTGCCCAAAGTTCTAACACCAAGCTTTCACTTAACAAATTTGCATCATCTATTACAATTGCAATATCACATTCATCATTGCCGACAATATGTTCAAGACTATCAATTAAAGTATCATGCTGATCAAACAACGCATCTGACATTATTTGACTTAACATTAGCATACGTCGTTGAGAATCATCTTGATTAACATGACACGACAACAAACACTGGTTTTTATTGCTAGCACCAACTTCTAGGTAACGTTGTGCAAGCCAAGACTTCCCGTAGCCGGTCTGGCCATTAATCACAATCAAGTTGGAACCGAAGTTAGTCAGTAAGCCTAATCTTTCAAGTAATCCTGTTTGTGAGTCCAGTTCAAGAACGTGAGCAAAACTCATGGTACAACCTTAATAGTAATAAGAATGGCGCTAAATCACGCCATTACAAGGTTAAATTGTACGTCCAAAGTCGATCGCTTGCTTGATGACTTCTTGAGGTGTTCCCGTCATCACTTGCGCAGATCCGATGCCAGTTGGAAGAACTAAACGTAGTTGACCAGATAAAACTTTCTTATCACGCATCATATGCATCATAAAGTCATCAAAAGTCATACTATCTGGCGTATGCACTGGCAACTTAGCGCGACGCATAATGTTAATGATGCGATCAAACTGTTCTTGCGAAATCAACCCACGTAAGTGAGAAGTTTTCGCCGCCATCACAATACCTGAAGAAACGGCTTCACCATGTAGCCAATTGCCATAGCCCAACTCAGCTTCAATTGGATGACCAAAGGTATGACCTAAGTTCAAAATCGCCCGAATACCAGATTCTTTCTCATCTTGTGCTACAACTTTGGCTTTAATTTCACAACAGCGAGCAATCGCATACGTCAAAGCTCTTTCATCTAAAGCATATAAACTATCAAGATTCCCTTCTAACCAAGCGAAAAAATCGGCATCATAAATAATGCCATACTTGATTACCTCTGCCATACCTGACGCAAACTCACGCTCTGGAAGCGTCGATAAACAGTTAGTATCAATAATTACCGCTTTAGGTTGATAGAAAGCACCAATCATATTTTTACCAAGAGGATGGTTGACCGCAGTTTTACCACCAACTGATGAATCCACTTGTGACAATAATGTGGTTGGAATTTGGATAAAATCAACACCACGTTGATAGCAAGCTGCGGAAAAGCCAACCAGATCACCAACAACACCACCACCTAAAGCAATAATCATTACATCACGTGCAAAGCGACCTTCCAGCAGATAGTTTATTATTTGATTGAAGGTTTCTAAACTTTTGAATTGCTCACCATCTGGCAATTCAAGCAGTGATCCATCACAGCCAAATTGTTTAAGTTGACTAAGAATCTTTTCTGCATACAGAGGTGCAACCGTAACATTACTGATCACGACAACTTTCTGGTCCGCAGTTTTATTCAAAATAATTTGTGAAAGGTACGCCGGGTCCTCAAACAACCCGGCGCCAATAGAGATAGGGTAGCTACGTTCAGCTAGATTGACCGTAATCCGTTCCATCGGTGTGCTCCAATTAAAAAAAAGATAAAACTTATCTCTCTTCTAGCATTTTTACGATCTGGTTGGCTACCACTTTTGCACTCTGATCATCAGTACGGACTGTATAATCCGCCACTTCTTCGTATAGAGGATTACGTTCGTCAGCCAAACTTTCCAAGACATCACGAGGACTGTCCGTCTGAAGTAGAGGGCGCTTCTTGTCACGATTTGTGCGCGCAAGCTGCTTTTCAATAGTGGTTTCTAGATAAACAACAACACCTCGAGCAGAAAGGCGGTTACGGTTCTCTTTACTTTTTACAGACCCCCCACCAGTTGCAAGCACAATGCCTTGTTCTTGAGTTAAGTCTTCCAGTACAGACTCTTCACGCTTGCGGAAGCCTTCTTCACCTTCGACATCAAACACCCAAGAAATATCTGCACCAGTACGTTCTTCGATCACTGTATCAGAGTCGATGAATTCCATGTGCAGTTGCTGTGCTAGGTGTCTACCAATTGTACTTTTGCCAGCGCCCATTGGGCCAACAAGAAAAATATTACGTTTCTCAGCCATATTTAGCAGTAATTTACAACGTTAATTCAATAAGATCGCCACAAGAAAACACAATCAAGTTGCTGCTTTACTAAGCTTGTGGCACCAATTCCTCACAGATAATTCGTGATAAGACCCGAAATTATCCAAGCATGGTGCCACTAATGCAACTTTATTTTTTATCTATTCTGCTTTTTCGTTAAAGAAATTTAGTGAATCAATACCTTAGGCGTCACAAAAATCAACAATTCACTCTTGGCAGCTCTTTCATAATGTCTACGAAAAAGTGCACCAAGTAGAGGTAGGTCTCCCAATAAAGGCACTTTATCAACCGAATTTGTGATGCTATGTTGAAAAATTCCACCTAGAACTATCGTTTCACCATTGTCAACCAAAACTTGTGTACCAATTCTTTGAGTTTCAATCGCAACCGCTTCACCAGTTCCTGTTTTTATAATTTGTCCGGGCCGGTCTTGAGTCACATTAAGATCGAGAACTAAACGGTTGTCAGGTGTAATCTGCGGCGTCACTTCTAAACTTAACACAGCTTTTTTGAAAGCCACTGATGAAGCACCGCTTGAAGACGATTCTAAATAAGGAATCTCGCTACCTTGCTCAATGTAAGCTGACTTTTTATTAGTTGTCAATAAACGAGGGCTGGAGATAATTTCAGCTTTTGACTCCTGTTGCAAAGCTGATAGTTCAAGATCCAACAAAGTATCCGTCCCCAGTTTAGCCACCTGAAAAGCAATGCTGGTCGCACTTGGGCTTGTCGCCGCCAAATTAACATTGAGAAAATCATCCAGATTTGCACTGCTCTGATCACTACCACGACCATACAAGCCAATATTGGCAATATTGCTCTCTATTGAGCCACCTATTCTGTTGTTACCATGCAAAGAAGAAAAACCCCAACGAATACCCAATTCATCCATGTTGCCTTCTTGGACAATCACAATACGGGCTTCTATCTGCACCTGCTTGACTGGAATATCTAACGAAGCAATCAGCTCACGAAGTCTATTTATGTTACTCGGTAACTCACGGATCAGCAAAGCGTTGGTCCTTTCGTCCGTCGCCACGCGACCACGTGCAGAAAGCATGCTCATCTTACCCTCAGCATTAATTATCGCGGCAATATCGGAAGCTTTAGCAAAATTAACCTTGATAATCTCAGTCGCGAGATCGCCCATTTCTTGGTCAAGTTGCCGCTTTTCCAGTTGCTGCTTCTCTCGTAAATCCAATTCTTCTTTTGGCGCAATCAGAATTACATTACCTTCAATCCTTTTATCTAGACCTTTTAGCTTAAGAATAATATCCAGCACCTGTTGCCACGGAACCCCATCTAAACGTAACGTTAAATGACCTCCCACAGAATCTGATACCACCACGTTAAACTCTTGATGCTCGGCAATTAACTGCAACACACTCCGCACTGGGATATCTTGAAAATTAATCGATATCGGCTTGTTCTTATTATCAATAAAGGGTTGGGGCGATAGGGTGTCATCGGGTTGACGGGGGCTGACCGTCACCTCAAGTGTCTGCCCTATAACGCGATAATCATGCCGATACCCTCCTTCAATAAACACCTCAATGCGCGTGTTCGCTCCTTCTCGGAACACTTCTAAACTATCAACAACCGTGGCAAAGTCCTTCACATCAATAAGATAGAGCTGCTCGTCTTTGACCACCGTTTTGAGCAAGTTGATACTCAACCCACGTTTACCCTGCTGGATGTCAACAATGCCTATTGGAGATGCAAACTCAACGATGATAATCGCCTGTTGATTGTGATTAGAGCGAAAGTCAATGTTCGTTAAGGTATTGGCTTTGACATTCCATACCATGAGTGCGCTGAAAAAGACCCAAAACTGCCAGTAGAGACGTCTTCTCAATATCCTTGATACCCACATAAATTATTGTTTCATCACTTTTATTTCGTTGCTTACAAACTGCCGCTAGTTAACCGAACGTCAGCTTTACGTTACGCTGTTGCCAGCACCCTAACCCATCTTGCAAGGATTCCTTAATCAGTAAGTATTGATTTGAAACGAAGCTCACTTGCCCCTGATTACGACCAATATATTGTCCAGCCTCAATGGTATAAACCGTGCCATCAGGCGCTTGAATCAGGCCAGAAAGGCGTGCTTTCGTGCCTATTACACCCTTTAATTGGAGTTGTTCGAGAGAAAAATGCTCCAATACTTCCAACGTTTTTCTTGGCTCCGGCTGCCAACAATCCGCTCTGAGGGTCAAATGAGTTGCCATTTTTGCTTCTTGCGGAAGTTCAAAAGGTACTCGCAAATGTTTAGGCTCATAGGTAACAGCGCCGACACTTTTGCTCGGTTGAAGCGCCACCCGCTCTTGAAATGCTTGATGCTCAATTTGATCGATCACGTGATCTAATGGTTGGTCATTAGCTTGACAGCCTGATAAAGCCATTACAAAAACCACACCTAACCGACTCTTATTGTGCACCTGTGCGTTCCTCTGGTTTAGATTGATAAGTATTAGCTGTAACACGAAAATGAAGCGTTTCACTCTCTTGGCTAACACGTTGCCAAGTTACATTCTGAAAAGTGATAATACGGCCTAATGCCGCAATAGCCTGAGAAAAACGCCCAATATCATGAAAGTTACCGGTAAGCTCTATATTGAGAGGTAAACGATAGAGAAAATGTTCTGGCTGCTTATGGCCCCAATCGATACGAGTGAACGTCAAATGGTTGCTGACGCCAATTTCGTTTACCGAGGCCAGTAAGTTGGCTAACTCTTTTTGTTCAGGAAGCTGTAGCAATAATAACTGGTAGCGCTGGTCTAAATCGTCGAGTTGAGATTGTAGCTGTGGCAGTGCCGCGACTTGATTTGCTTTGACTTGAAGGCGAGCGTGAATCACCTGTTCTTGCTGATTTAAGCCCTGTAAATGCTGCTTTTCCGGCAGCAAATATAACCAGTAACCCACTGTTTGAATAAACATGAAGATAAGTAACAACGCCATCAATTGTGGTAAACGTGGCCAATCCAATATTTCATTGAATTCAAGCTCCTGCCAGTCATTCACGTTTCGTCACCTCCTGGGGGGGAAGCGCGTTGAATAAAAAAGAGAGGCTAAACACCTGAAACTTTTTACCAAAACGAGGCTTGTCATGAACGATGGAATGCATCCTTACATCATGTAATTGTTCTGATTGTTCTAAATTATTCAACATCATAGTCAGATGAGGAGTATTTTCAGCAATGCCTGTCATTTCAACTTGGTCAGCATTCATTTTGATCTTATCGACATAGACACCTTGAGGAACCACAGACGGCAGCATGTTCATCAGTTGAGTGGTCTTGTTACGATTATTTTGCAAAGTTTCCACAAACTTGAGGCGTTCTACTATGTTGTTATACGCGAGCTGAGCCATTTTCATTGTTTCAAGACGTTGATCAAGCTGGGTAATATAGTCGTTTAAATACGTAAGACGTTGTTGCTGTATTCGTTGTTGATATTGAAGATATTGACTTGCTAACCATTGAGTGAACACGACGATTACAATCGCGGACAACAACATCCCGATAAATCGACGTTGATGCAATCTGCGCTGTTTTTCTCGCCAGGGAAGAAGATTAACGCGATAGAGCATGCTCACTTCCCAACCACTGAATGCCTCGTATTGCCAACCCTGCCGCTGCCGTAAACTGCTGCTGAGCCTCGAAATCATTCTCGTGGACGGATTTGACATCAAACAAGCCCAGAGGGTTAAGCAAGCAACATTCCAAAGCAAGCTGCTCCGATAAAATATCGGTAAGTTGTGCAAGGTAAAGACTTTGGCCAGAAAGCCAAATACCATCGATATGTCGACTACCATGAAGTGAACGATACAAATGTATATAGCGCTTCACTCGCTCCACGATTTGTTGAACAAACGGCTGTAACATGGAAGGCATTTGACATGGTTCATGAACAAACTCTTTATAAAACAACTCGTCGTACTGTGTGAACATAGTAAAAGAACTGTGACTCGTTCCAATATCCAACAGTGCATGTTGGCTTTTATCTGGAAAAGACGCTACCGCTAATTGCCAAATCTGCCCCAAACAATGGGAATGAACATCAGCTAAAACGGTTTGAAATCCAGCCTCATGCATCATTTTTATACGTGCATCAAGCACTTCTTTTCGTGTTGCAAAGACTTGATACTGATCGCTACCAAGACTTTCCTGTTTCGGCTCAAGTAAGACAAAATCCAAACTCAATTCTTCAACAGGGAAAGGAGATTGATGTGAAAAAGCTTGAATGATTGCAAATTCCCTTTCGCTCTCGGTCAAATTCTGTTCTACTTGGAGCCTTTTACTGATAACAGCACTATCTGGCACTGATATAGCAACCTTTCTCGCCCGGAAAGGTAAGGTCTTTTTCAGTTCTTTAAGTACATTGACCATTTCATGATGATTCAATATGTTATTTTCAGCGATAATGCTTTCCTTAATTAGGAGTTCTTTATAATCGCATAATACGTAACGATGCCCCTTTGGTTTTATAACCATGGCTTTTAAACTGTTATGACTAATATCAATGCTAGTTATGAAGAACTTATCCATATTGACTCTCGTTGCCAAACCTCCACCACCTTCTTGGTGTGTACACTGCGAAATTTTCTTCGTACAAAGGTTGTTATTAATATCTAAATAAGAGTTAATATCTCTCATATGCTAAATTTTTAACCCAAGAGTACTAGGGTTTGCCGTTATACAGCCTCAACTAATCAGGGATTATCCGGTGAAGTTCATAAAGCGTTTATTACTTTTAACATTGATTTGCATAATTCTTGGAGTCACTACAATTTTTGGCTTCTACCAATATGTAAAGCCAGAATTACCAGATGTAGCAACAATTAAAAATGTTGAATTACAAACACCTATGCAGGTTTTCAGTCAAGATGAAAAGCTGATCGCACAATTCGGTGAAAAACGCCGAATTCCAGTTACGTACGAGGACATTCCACAAGACCTCATTAATGCACTGATCGCGACGGAAGATAGTCGCTTTTATGAGCATCCAGGTATCGATCCTATTGGTATCACTCGTGCAGCTCTTGTTGTTCTGGTCTCAGGTTCAGCAAAACAAGGCGCAAGTACCATTACTCAGCAGCTAGCTCGTAACTTCTTCCTTTCAAATGAGAAGAAGCTGATGCGAAAAATTAAAGAAGTATTTATCGCCATCCATATTGAGCAGTTATTAACCAAACAAGAAATAATGGAACTCTATGTTAATAAAATTTTCTTAGGTTATCGCTCCTATGGTTTTGGTGCAGCTGCCGAGGTTTACTTTGGTAAAACACTGGATGATCTGACCCTGAGTGAGATTGCTGTACTTGCGGGAATGCCAAAAGCGCCTTCTACGATGAACCCTATTTACTCTCTTGAACGCGCGACCCATCGTCGTAATGTTGTACTAAAGCGTATGTTAGATGAGAAATACATCACCCAAGTACAGTATCAACAAGCACGTTCGGAACAAATCGAGTCAAACTACCACGGTGCAGACATTGAAGTATCTGCACCTTATGTAGCGGAGCTTGCACGCTCATGGGCAGTGAAAAAATTTGGTAAAGAGCATGCCTACACATCAGGGTTAAATATTTATACGACCGTGACTTCGACTCTCCAAGAAGCAGCAAACGATGCAGCTATCAATAACCTGCTTGCTTATGATAAGCGCCATGGCTATCGAGGAGCGGTCAAGGAACTCTGGACTCAAGACGCTGCACCTTGGAATGAACAGCAAATAACAAAGCACCTTAAAAGTCAGCCAACCTACGGGCAGCTTTACCCTGCAATCGTTACTGAAGTAACAGACAAATCAGCCACAGTGTTGATTAAAAATAACGGTCAACAACTACTTGAATGGCAAGGAATAAAGTGGGCAAGAAAGTTCATTAATGATGAACGTCAAGGCCCGCCTCCATCATCTGTGAAAAACGTCCTCGCAGTTGGCCAACAGATCTGGACTCAAGAAGTCACCATAAAAGATAAACAAGGTGCAACTACTCATAGCTGGGAGCTAAGTCAGGTTCCGGATGTGAATACCGCCTTCGTAGCAATGAACCCAGACAACGGTGCCGTTTTGGCTTTGGTTGGTGGATTCAATTTTGCTCATAGCAAGTTTAATCGTGCTACCATGTCTATGCGCCAGGTGGGTTCAAGTATCAAACCTTTTATTTACTCTGCCGCTCTCAATAAAGGCCTGACTCTGGCTTCACTGATTAATGATGCGCCCATTCATCATTGGGATGTTGGCTCAGCGTCGGCATGGCGACCAAAAAACTCCCCACCGACCTATAATGGCCCAACTCGTCTTCGCATTGGTTTGGCGACATCAAAGAATGTTATGGCGATAAGAACACTTCGAGAAGTGGGCTTAGAACAAACTCGCCAGTACTTAACTCACTTTGGCTTTGATATTAAAAATATCCCTCATTCAGAGACCATTGCACTTGGAGCAGGAAGCTTAACGCCATTGCAAGTCGCACAAGGTTACTCTGTTTTTGCTAACGGCGGCTACTTTGTTGAACCTTTCTATATTGATCATATCAATAGCCCCTTCGGTGAAGTGCTCTATAAATCAAACCCAACGGTAGTATGTAAAAGCAATTGCCAACCTCTAGTTGAAAAAGCTGAGGAGAAGCTCTCAACCGAATTTGGTGAGGAAGATGTTTCAATTGAAGGGGTTGACCCAAACCACTCACAACAGCAAGACATGCCACATTTTGCCAAGCAAGTCATTTCTGAGCAAAACGCTTTCCTCACACGTGAAATGATGTACAGCAATATTTGGGGTGGTGGTAATTGGCGCCAAGGCACCGGCTGGAGAGGAACAGGCTGGCGAGGTCAAGCCCTTAAGCGTCATGATATCGGTGGTAAGAGTGGCACAACAAACAGTTCAAAAGATACTTGGTACAATGGCTACGGGCCTGGCGTTGTTGCTATTTCATGGGTAGGCTTTGATAGCCATTCTCGCTCCCTTGGACGCACGACTGTCAATAGAAACCTAGGCAAAAACCAAACCTCTGGTGCTGAAGCTGGTGCCAAAACGGCTCAACCAGCTTGGATTGACTTTATGAGTGTTGCGTTAGATGGCAAACCAGAGCAGAGTAAACGCATGCCAAATGACATTATTCGCGTTCGTATCGACCGCAATAGTGGTTTACTCACGGATAAAGTCGATGGGACAACCACTTTCGAATACTTTGAGAAAGGTACTCAGCCAACAAAATATGTCGGACGAGGCCTAGAAGACAGTATTTATTCTGGAGGTAGTGGCAGCTCAGAAGAACTCTTCTAACGCTTATTAATCGCGACAAAGTCTCAGTACAACACGTCGATTACCCCCAGCAACATCAAGTTGTTGGCCTATAAAATTAAGGGAGCCGTTTTGGCTCCCTTAATTGTTTGTTACTCGCATATCTTGTGTGCCACCACACTCAGCCTCTTACCTAGCTAGAGACATGACTCAGTTAAGCATCTAAGATCCCTTTGATCACCGCTGCTAACGTTTCAAAACGCTCACGAAGTGGTGAGCCGGGTCGATACACCAAAACCAATTGGCGCGAAGGTGTTGGGTTCACTGCAGGTAAATAGCATACGCCATCCTTTGTTTTTTTTGCCGGAATCGATAGCTGTGGCAATAGGGTAATCCCTGCTCCAGCCGCAACCATATTACGCAATGTTTCTAAGCTAGTCGCTTTAAAATGTTCGTCGTCATTAGCCCCTGCAGCAAAACAAAAGCCTAGTGCTTGATCTCGAAGACAATGGCCATCCCCCAAAGCTAAAACTGTTTTGCCATTTAATTCAAGCATATCAATGCTGTCTCTTCCTGCCCATTCATGATCACAAGGTACTGCGACACTTAATGGCTCATTATATACCTCAATTTCCCTAAACGGTGACGTATCATCGACTGAGGCAAGTACCAAGCAGTCCAATTTGCCTTCTTCTAATTGACGAACCAATTGATTCGTTTGCGCTTCATGAAGAAATAAAGCCAGATCAGGAAAAGTTTCTTTAAGTTGAGGCACTATCTTAGGCAAAAGGTAAGGCCCAACAGTCGGAATAAAGCCGATGTGTATCGGTCCTGCCATAGAGCCATTTTGCCCACTGGCCATATCTTTAAACGTTTTGACCTCATTTAAAATACGCTTAGCCTGTTCAACCAACTCTAATCCAGAGTCCGTGAATAAAACTCTTCTGCTGCTTCTTTCTAACAACGTTGTACCAAGCTGCTCTTCTAACTTACGGATTTGACCACTCAAGGTAGGTTGGCTCACAAAGCAGGCTTCAGCAGCTTTACGAAAGTGCTTATGTTCCGCAAGGGCGACTAAATATTCAAAATCTCGAATGTTCATCGTTCTCACTTATAAAATAGAAATCACCTATCAAAACCATAGCATTGAATGATTAGAACTATCAAAGTATTTTTTCAATAATGAGCGCAACAAAACGAAATTATTGAGCAAAGCAAGCTAAGCTCTAACACGAATTACCGATGAATAACCAAAGGAAAATGTTTATGTTTACTTCAAAAGAAGGCCAAGCCATCCCACTAGTGACTTTCCCAACTCGTCAAGACGATGCTTGGGTCAACCTTACTACTGATGAGCTATTTAAAGACAAAACCGTGATTGTCTTCAGTTTACCAGGCGCCTTTACCCCAACTTGCTCTTCGAGTCATTTGCCTCGTTACAATGAGTTGTTTTCTGTCTTCAAAGAGCATGGTATCGACGATATTCTTTGCGTCTCAGTTAATGACACGTTTGTTATGAATGCTTGGAAGGCAGACCAAGAAGCGGAAAACATCACTTTCATTCCTGATGGTAATGGCGAATTCACCGATGGTATGGGCATGTTGGTTGATAAAAATGATTTGGGCTTTGGCAAACGTTCATGGCGCTACAGCATGCTGGTCAAAAATGGCATCGTAGAAAAAATGTTCATTGAACCAAACGAGCCAGGCGACCCGTTTAAAGTTTCTGATGCCGACACTATGCTTAACTACATCGCACCGGATTACCAAGCGCAAGAGTCGATCACTGTCTTTACCAAACCTGGCTGTCCTTTCTGTACTAAAGCAAAACAAAACTTACGTGAACATGGTTTACAGTTTGAAGAAATTGTTCTTGGCAAAGACGCATCAACCGTAAGTTTGCGCGCAGTTTCTGGCCGCTCAACGGTTCCTCAAGTCTTTATTGGCGGTAAACACATTGGTGGCAGTGACGACCTAGCAGCTTACCTAGATTAATAATATCTCGCCTCCTGTCACAAACGTCAGGAGGCACCCCAAAATACAAGTCTTACGATGTCATCACCAAAGACTTTCGACCCGATTAAAAATAACGACTTCCAAACTAAGCGATAACGCGGTTTGGCCATAAAGTGAGAGTTTATTATGAAAACATTAAATGTCGATGTCGCCATTATTGGTGGTGGCACTGCCGGTCTTGGCGCTTACAGAGCAGCAAAAGCTCATACTGATCATGTTGTAATGATTGAAGGTGGCCCTTATGGCACAACCTGTGCTCGCGTTGGCTGTATGCCTTCAAAACTGTTAATTGCAGCAGCAGAAAGCGTTCATCAAATAGAAAAAGCACCCGGCTTTGGTGTCCATCCACAAGGTAAAACCCTCATTAATGGACAAGAAGTGATGGCTCGAGTTAAAAGTGAGCGTGATCGCTTTGTTGGCTTCGTTTTGGAAGGTGTCGATGAAATCCCAGCGCAAGACAAAGTTTCTGGATACGCAAAATTTATCGATGACCATACATTGTTAGTTGATGATCACACCACGATCCACGCAAAGCGTATTGTTATTGCCACAGGATCGAGACCGGCCTATCCGGCAGCTTGGAATGAGTTAGGCGATCGATTAGTGATCAATGACGATGTGTTCGATTGGAACGACCTACCTCGCGCTGTCGCCGTATTTGGCCCTGGTGTTATTGGTCTTGAGTTAGGCCAAGCTCTGCATCGTTTAGGCGTTGAAGTCAAACTATTTGGTCTTGGTGGGCAAGTGGGTCCGTTGACAGATCCTGAAGTGATGAACTATGCAGAAAAAGCCTTTCAAGACGAGTTTTATCTTGATGCCAATGTCAACATCGAAAGCATGAAGCGCATACCCTCATTAGATGGAAACAGTGATGATCACGTTGAGATCCAATTCATCAACCATCAAGGTGAATTAGAGACATTTATCGCCGATTATGTGTTGGCAGCAACAGGTCGTCGACCAAATGTTGATAATCTAACAATAGAAAATACGCATCTTGAACTCGATGACAGAGGTGTTCCAAAAGCCGATTACCATACTCTACAGACTTCAGTTGAAAGTATATTCATTGCTGGAGATGCCAGTAACCAAATACCGCTGCTACATGAAGCTGCCGATCAGGCTCGAATTGCTGGTGATAATGCAGGACGTTTCCCAGAGATTAAGCAAGGACTTCGTCGCTCACATATTTCAGCCGTTTTCTCTGACCCACAAATTGCGATGGTGGGTGAAACCTTCAGACAAATACAACAACGCTTGGGAACATGTGGGTGCTTTGAAACAGGTGAGGTCTCGTTTGAAAATCAAGGCCGTTCGCGAGTCATGCTACGTAATAAAGGACTGTTACATGTCTATGGTGAGCAAGGAACAGGACGTTTCCTTGGCGCAGAAATGATCGGTCCTGATGCCGAACACTTGGCCCACCTACTCGCTTGGGCACATCAAAACAAGATGACGGTTTCAGAAATGTTAGATATGCCGTTCTACCATCCCGTTATCGAGGAAGGAGTAAGAACCGCACTGCGTGATCTAAATGCCAAACTCAATTTAGGCCCTGAAATGATCAAACATTGTCTTGACTGTGGACCTGGCTGTTAACCGTACAGCAATGGTTTAAGACAATCACGTTTTAGAACAATCACAGTTTAGAACAATAATGCCTCATCATTTCAATAACAGATGAGGCATTTTCTATATATCCAAGCTTTCTCAGGATGACCTTCAAAGCACCCTGAGATTACTTTTTATATCAGCTACTTGTAAAAAATATTATGCAGCAATCATTGCATAGCGGCTGACCATAACGATCGCGGCCAATCCAATCACAAAAAAACCACCCGCGAAGCCAAGTGCAACTTTAAGTTCAACTGACATACTTTTTCCTCACCTTAAATGAAGAACACCTTACACGAGTTGAATCACCTCTCTTACTCACTAAGCTAATTTTGCATTTTTGACTTTATCAGCCAAAGCGCTGCACATATTCCGCCCAATAACTGAAACAAAAAGAAACAAGAAGAATAAGAAAAAAGAAGAGAAGAGACTTAAAATCTGGGAAGGTAAGCAAAAGAAAAAAGCCCCAAGACCAATTATAGTCTTGGGGCCTTCTTAGATTCTTCTAAGAAAAAGCAGTGGTATTTAAGTAGACTCGGCACTTTCGTAAAAGTTCCAGATTTTTTTTCAATTTCTTAAATACAATAAATCTATACCACAGCTTTCATTGTTACGGTCAATCTAAGCAACGCAGCTTTTTTGAATTAACTGCTCAAACAAATTGATTTCTAATGCAACTTCATCACATGCATGCTGACGTGGACACTGATCGCAATCTTTAAGTACTTTTTCTGGTAGTAACGATTTTGAGGTCGGTAAAAAACTTTGCTTCATAAAAAACTCAGGAGTACGAGTCAAGACAAACACTTTTTTTATCGCCATCTGACGAGCTTTATCAATCAGGTAATTCACGATAGCACCGCCTTGTCCCTGGCCTTGCCACCCGGCTTCAATACCGAGTGAACGAATCTCTGCAAGCCCTGAATCATAAACATACAGCGACGCACATCCTGTGACTTCCCCATGATGTTCAGCGACAGCAAAAGAGCCAATATCACGTACTAATTCATTACGTGAACGAGGAAGGTTTTCTCCCATATTGGCCCAGTAAGTGACCATCCCTTCTAGCATATCAATGTCCGTCAAACGTGCAGGACGAACTTTAACTGCTGATGCATCACGCTGTGCAAGTCGTTGGTCGGCCTGATCCACAGCATAAGCAACCTGCTTAGATGATACCCCTCCCAATGCGCTACGTTTTTCTAAACAAGAATCGATGGTTAAAATCCCGTAAACATCCGCTTCAATCACACCCGAGAAAGCCTGCAATTCTTGTAAAGACAACTCTTCTAACGCACAACCTTTGGTGATAGCTGCGACCACAGCAACACCCACAATATGGTGTGCTTCTCTAAATGGAATCCCTTTTGCCACAAGATAATCAGCCAATTCTGTAGAATTAGCGTAGCCCTGCTTAGCCGCTTCTAGAGTTCGCTCACCATTCACTTTAAGACCATCAAAACACAAAACCGCCATTTCCATACAGTCATTCCAAGTATCGAGTGCATCGAATAGGCCTTCTTTGTCTTCTTGCATGTCTTTGTTGTATGCCAGCGGCAGTGCCTTAACCGTCATCATCATGCCAGCAAGCGCCCCATAAACGCGGCCAGTCTTACCACGGATAAGCTCAAGCGCATCTGGATTTTTCTTCTGAGGCATCAATGAAGAGCCTGAAGTCACGGTATCTGCCAGCTCAATAAAGTTAGACTCTCCAGAATTATAAAAAATCATATCTTCCGCTAACCGCGAGAGATGCAACATAGAAATGGAAGCTACTGACATCAATTCCATCACATGATCACGATCAGAGACAGAGTCTAAGGAGTTACGCGTTGCACGTTGAAAACCTAAGTTATGCGCGAGTTTTTCCCGGTCAATCGGGTAGGCCGTTCCTGCAAGAGCTCCCGATCCAAGAGGACAGGCGTCTAATCGCTGTAGTGCATCGTTTAAACGAGAATAATCACGTTCAAACATTTCTACATACGCCAAGCACCAGTGAGCAAAAGTAACAGGCTGAGCACGCTGTAAATGAGTATAACCGGGCAAAACCGTGGCTTGGTGCTGCTTTGCCACATTGATCATTTGAGTTTGTAGGCGATCGAGTGCAATAAGAAGTTGCTGGCCTTGCTGACGACACCAAAGTTTTAAATCAGTGGCAACCTGATCATTACGTGAACGTCCTGTGTGGAGTTTTTTACCCAAGTCTCCCACTTTACTGATCAGTTGCTGTTCAACCCAAGAGTGAATATCTTCCGCATCCGACTGTAGGATCTGGTTTGGGTCTTCCATTACTTCAAGCTTGAGGGCGCTCAGAGCTAGCTCGAGCTTTTGTTGTTCTTCGCCAGATAATACCCCAACTGACAACAACGCTTTCGACCAAGCAATCGAGCCGATAATATCTTGCTCAGCTAAGCGGTAGTCAAAACGCAATGAATCGTTGAAATCCTTGAACCTAGTATCTGCTGCTTGAGTAAATCTTCCGCCCCACAATGCCATGCGTCTCTCCTGATGCTTATTGCTTATTTCTACTTGCTTACACTTGTTTACGACTCATTTTGTATTCACTAACCAACAGCTGGCCTGTGCTTACTTGTTGTTATCAATCTAAGTTACGATAACTTCATGCAAAAATAAAGTATTAATTCATAATTTTGGCATATTTATTCAATTAAAGGTTGAGTAACTACTTACAAAAAAAAGACCTGTTAATCGCTCACAAGTCTTATTTTTCTTTAATTGGGAGAGCTAGTTAACCTCCTAGCTTGACCCGTTACTTTTTCTGACTATTCAAAGCTCTAATCCGGCTTGATAGTGAATACAGACGAATAAAGCCACCAGCATGACTTTGATCGTATACTTCATCTTCACCAAACGTTGCAAACTCTTCAGAATACAAGCTATTATCAGAACGTTTTTGTGTCACTGTCGCTTGCCCCTTGTAAAGCTTAATCACGACTTCACCATTAACATCTTGTGCCAGCTCCTCTGAAGCTGCAAGAATCGATTTACATAACGGTGTGAACCAACGACCATCGTAAACAAGATGGGAAGCTTTAAGGCCTAACTCCTCGCGAAATTCAAATGATGACTTATCAAGAACAAGCTGTTCAACGGCACGCAATGCTTCCATCATGATGGTGCCACCAGGTGTTTCATAGCAGCCACGAGACTTCATTCCAACCAAGCGATTTTCTACAATGTCGATACGTCCAACACCGTGCTTCGAGCCCTTTTCATTGAGATAAATAAGTGCGTTATAAGGCGTCATGGCTTCCCCATCAACCTCAACCACTTCACCTTTAGAAACTTTTAAAGTGACATATTCTGCTTCATCAGGTGCTTGCTCAGGATCGACCGTCCAAACCCAGCAATCTTCGTTGGGTGCATTCCATGTATCTTCAAGTACGCCACCTTCTGTTGAAATATGCCATGCGTTTGCATCGCGTGAATAGATCTTGGTCAAAGAAGCAGAACAAGGAATGTTACGCTCAGCAAGGTAATCAAGACACTCTTCACGGCTGACAAGATCCCATTCACGCCATGGTGCAATCACATGTAGGTCCGGTGCTAGTGCTGCAAATGCACCTTCAAAACGAACTTGGTCGTTACCCTTACCTGTACAGCCATGACACAGTGCATCAGCGCCTACTTTACGTGCGACTTCAACTTGAGCTTTGGCAATAATTGGACGGGCCATTGATGTACCTAGTAGGTATTTACCTTCATAGTAAGCACCGGTTTTTAGTGTCGGGAAAATGTATTCCGCAACCATTTCTTCTTTCAGGTCTGCGATGTAACACTCCGAAGCTCCCGAAGCCTTCGCTTTAGCTTCAATCCCTTCAAGCTCCTCGGCGCCTTGACCAACATCAGCGACAAACGCAACCACTTCACAATCATAATTCTCTTTTAACCACGGAATAATCACTGAAGTATCGAGACCACCTGAGTATGCGACAACTACTTTATTTACATTCACTTTGCTCATTTTCTTCTCCAAACTTACTGGCGCTGCACTTGGCGGTCAGTGCCAATTACTTCCTAATATTTAATATGTTCTACCCAGTCACCTCAAAATGCCGTGTTTCAGCAAGTCGAAGCCGCTTTTTATTGAGGTAGAAACTGAGTTCCAATTCTTTCTCCAGACAACAATCGAGTGAGTTTTTCTGGGGATCGCCAGCTTGCAACTTCGACTACGCGACCAAGATCCTTCGCCGCTTCTAAAGCGGATCTCACCTTGACGATCATTCCGTCGGTGATCACTTTCCCTTCGATCAAATCTTGCGCTTCTTGATCCGATAAACTGGGGATCAAATGTCCTTTTCCATCGAGAACCCCAGTGACATCGGAAAGAAAAACCAGATTTGCGTCTAAAGCACCCGCCACTGCCACTGCTGCCTGATCGGCATTGACGTTCATCATTTGACCTTTTTCAGTCAGACCAATTGAGCTGATGATTGGTAACGCACCGACTTTTAGAATGCTTTGTAGCAAACTCGAATTGCCAGGTAATGCTTTCCCAACCGCACCCCATACAGGATCAAATTCTTCGACATGACACAGCCCACCATCTGCCAAACTCAGTCCAACCGTATTCAGGCCATTAGCGATTGCTTGACCTTGCAATAACTTGTTTGCGGTTCCGGCCAGTGCCCCTGCGATAACAGGAATTTGCTCATAAGGCGTGACGCGTAAGCCGTTTATTTTTTCCGTTTTTAGTTCAAGCTTGGCCATCAAATCATCCACAAGATAGCCACCTCCATGCACCAACACGATGTGTCGTTGGACCGATTTTTGGTAAGCCGCAATAGCAGTAAACAACTGACTTAAGGTTTGAGAACAAGACAGTGCAGCACCGCCAAGTTTTATGACTAAAGGAGCTTGATTGGTTTGCGTCATCGCATTTCCCTCTCTCAATGACTACAGCAACGCTGTCAGTTCTGGGTAACCGTAATGAATATTGAGACATTGCATCGCTTGACTCGATGCACCTTTAAGTAGGTTGTCGATTGCCGAAATCACAATGATGTGTTCGCCTTGTACCTTCCAGCCGATATCACAGAAAGGGGTATTTTCGACATCCTGAATACGTGGCATACCATCACCTTTAAGACGAACCGCTGGCTTGCCTTGGTAAGCTTGTTCAAACACTTGCGCCACTTGTGTTTCCGTCACACCTTGCGCCAACTTCATCGTGATCGTGGCAAGAATACCGCGCTTAAAATTGCCTAAGTGCGGCGTAAAAATCACATCGCAACCTAAATGTTGAGCAATTTCTGGTTGATGACGATGATGGAACACACCGTAAGGCTGCAAACTTACCTCACAAAAACTATTGGTCATCGATGCTTTTCGGCCTGCTCCTGAAACACCACTCACCGCATTGATGATTGGCCATTGGCAAGTGTCAATTAAGCCTGCTTCAAGAAGAGGCTTGATGGCTAATTGTGATGCAGTCGGATAACAGCCTGCAACGGCAACCAGTGGCGAAGTTTTTATCGCGACTGAGTTCCATTCTGCTAACCCATAGACTGATTTATCCAACCAATTGTGGTACTGATGTTCAAACCCATAAAACTCACGATAAAAATCTGCGCTTTTAACCCGAAATGCACCAGATAAATCGAACACTTGGCAACCTGCTTGTAACAAGGTGGGCGCTAAGTCGTGACTCACTTCATGAGCCGTCGCAAGGAAAATGACATCGGCCTCATTGGCGACTTGTTGTAAGTCAGTTAAGGGGAGGACAGGTTGATCAATCACGCCCTTAAGTTTACCGTGTAATTGGGCAATATTCTTGTTGGCATCTGCGCTATTTGCTGAAACATACAGTCCAGCAAGAGAGAGATGTGGATGTTGGTTGACCATCAAAGCCAATTCTGCACCCGTGTACCCGCTGGCTCCAATTATCGTGGTTTTTAGCATGCTTTGATATCCATTCACTTAAGCAAAAATGATTATTAATCTATAAATTAAATCTTAATTTGATTTTTTATTCATTCAAATTGATTTATTATGTGTTTTACATTTTCATCATCAGTCTGTCAATAGGAGAATGAGATAACCTATGCAATTACCTACTTTTCTCGAAGTCTATGAAGGCCTTATTAGCACTTCATCGATCAGCTCAACCGATCCAAGCTGGGATCAAGGCAATGCAAAAGTGATCGAGAAGCTGGCTTCTTGGTTCAAAGATCTTGGTTTTTTTGTCGATGTGATCGAAGTAGCGCCAGGCAAACACAATATGATCGCACGCCTAGGAACAGGTGAAGGTGGGTTGCTCCTAGCTGGGCACAGCGACACAGTGCCATTTGATGAAGGGCGCTGGAGTTTTGATCCGCATAAGCTGACCAAGAAAGACAACCGCTTTTACGGCTTGGGTACTGCGGATATGAAAGGCTTCTTTGCGTTTATTTATCAAGCAGTAAAGCAACTCGACTGGAGTAAGCAAACTAAACCTCTTTATGTTTTGGCCACCTGCGATGAAGAAACCACGATGCTAGGTGCTCGTCATTTTACTGAGCACGCACCGTTTAAACCGGATTATTGCATCATTGGAGAACCTACCAGCCTTGTTCCGATTCGAGGTCATAAAGGGCATGTCGCAAACGCCATACGCGTGACAGGTAAATCTGGTCATTCTTCTGATCCTGCGCTTGGCGTAAACGCAATAGAAATAATGCATGAAGTGATGTTTGCCATGATGCAATTACGCGATAAGCTGGTGAAAGAATACCACCACCCAGGTTTTGCCATTCCAAGCCCAACGCTTAACTTAGGTCACATACATGGGGGAGATAGCGCTAACCGTATTTGTGGATGCTGTGAGCTGCATTACGATGTGCGCCCTCTACCAGGAATTAGCCTCGATGGCTTAGACAACATGCTACGTGGTGCTTTAAAAGAAGTTGAATCGAAGTGGCCGGGCAGAATTGAAATCCTCCCGCTGCATGAACCGATCCCGGGCTACGAATGTCATCATGAACACCCTTTTATCAATGGCATCGAAGAAATATGTCAAACCCGCTCAGAAACCGTCAACTACTGTACAGAAGCTCCATTCTTACAGACCTTATGCCCTACTCTTGTACTGGGCCCAGGATCGATTGAGCAAGCACATCAACCTGATGAGTTCTTGTCGCTAGATTTTATCAATCCCACCATCGATATTTTGTCCCGTGCGATGATCAAATATTGTCATTAGAGCCTGCTACTCTTTCGTGGCTAAGTTATGTTCAAGATAAAATCGTTTTAAGTAAGGAAAGGTGTGTTGCCCAGTTATTGTGAGCAAATACGCCTTAACAAACGTAAAACGATTTACCCTCCCCCGATCTCAACTCACCTCAAATTTCACTGGCTAATTTGTAATTAAATTTCATTTTCCTTTTCAAATCACTAACCGGATTTGCTCTAAATCAGAAGAATTGCAGATTCATGGTTCACTTAATCGGCTTTATTTGACTATCGCCGCTGATTTTCGCTAAATTGGAATCTTAACAAGGAATATGAATGTAGTTTTTTTACGAGGCAGGATGACGATGAACGAAAAATACGCGGCACTCAAAAGCAATGTACGCATGCTAGGCCATTTACTGGGGAATACGATTCGTGATGCCCATGGTGAAGAGATTTTCGAAAAAGTAGAAACAATTCGTACATTATCTAAATCCGCTCAAGCAGGGAACAAAGCAGACAGGGAAAGCTTAATCGAAGAAATTAAAAGCTTACCAGATGAACAACTCACACCTGTAACACGAGCGTTTAATCAATTTCTGAATCTAACCAATATTGCTGAGCAATATCATACGATCTCGCGTCATTGCGAAGAGCATGTCTGCGAACCAGACGCTATTAATACTCTTTTCTCAAAGCTGGTTCAAAACAACGTGAGTAAGCTCGACACTGCTCAAGCGGTTAAAGATCTCAATATTGAACTGGTTCTCACCGCGCATCCAACCGAAATTACTCGCCGCACAATGATCAATAAGCTGGTCAAAATTAATGAGTGCCTCTCCAAATTAGAACTCAGCGATCTCTCTTTTAAAGAACGTAAAAAGACAGAACGTCGTTTAGAACAACTGATCGCAGAAAGCTGGCATTCCGATGTTATTCGTCAGCAACGCCCAACGCCACTAGATGAGGCTAAGTGGGGCTTCGCCGTCGTCGAGAACTCTTTATGGGAAGCCGTACCAGAATTTCTACGTGAAATGAATGATCGCCTAAAACATTACCTCGGCGAAGGCCTCCCTATCGATGCTCGTCCCGTTCATTTCTCCTCTTGGATGGGTGGTGACCGTGATGGCAACCCATTTGTCACCCACAGTATTACACGTGAAGTGCTCCTGCTTTCTCGCTGGAAAGCCGCGGATCTCTACCTTAATGATATTAATGAATTGATCAGTGAATTGTCGATGACGGTGTGCAATGAAAATGTCCGTCAGTTAGCGGGAGAAGATGCGCATGAGCCGTACCGTGCCATTCTAAAGCAACTTCGTTCTCTGCTTATTGAAAGCAAAGATATTTTAGATGCTAAAATCCATGGTCAGCAACTTGCCGTTAAAGCACCACTGAGAAATGTCCAACAACTTTGGGAACCACTTTACGCGTGCTATAAATCGCTTACCGAATGTGGCATGACGGTGATCGCCAATGGCTCCCTTCTAGATACTCTACGCCGTGTTAAGGCTTTTGGTGTTCATCTAGTACGCCTTGATATTCGTCAGGAGAGCACACGTCATGCAGATGTTCTCTCTGAGCTGACACGTTATCTTGGTATTGGTGACTACGAACAATGGAGTGAGCAAGATAAAGTTGCTTTCCTCACCAATGAGCTTGCCTCCAAGCGCCCTCTTCTTCCCCGGGACTGGGAGCCGTCTGAGCCGGTCAAAGAAGTTTTAGATACCTGTAAGATTATTGCTGCCCAACCGCGTGAAGCATTTGGGGCGTATGTAATTTCAATGGCTCGTACTGCTTCAGATGTACTTGCGGTGCACTTGCTGCTGCAAGAAGCAGGTTGCCCTTACCGCATGGATGTATGTCCACTATTCGAAACTCTCGACGATTTAAACAATGCAGAATCTGTCATCCAACAACTCATGGGAATTGACCTGTATCGCGGCTTTATCCAAAACCATCAAATGGTGATGATCGGTTACTCAGATTCAGCCAAGGATGCGGGAGTTATGTCGGCTGGCTGGGCACAATATCATGCCATGGAGTCATTGGTTAAAGTTGCTGAAGAAGAAGGCGTTGAACTGACACTCTTCCACGGCCGTGGGGGTACCATTGGCAGAGGAGGAGCGCCTGCTCACGCCGCTTTACTTTCTCAACCACCGAAGAGTTTGAAGAGTGGCCTACGTGTTACCGAACAAGGTGAAATGATCCGCTTTAAGCTTGGTTTACCAGATGTCGCCGTTAATAGCTTCAACCTTTACGCCAGTGCGATTCTAGAAGCCAACCTTTTACCGCCACCAGAGCCGAAGCAGGGCTGGCGTGAACTAATGGAGGCACTTTCACAGGTCAGCTGTGAAGCCTACCGAAAAGTTGTACGCGACGAACCTGATTTTGTCCCTTACTTCCGTCAAGCGACTCCGGAACTAGAATTGGGGAAGCTGCCGCTCGGTTCTCGCCCAGCTAAACGTAACCCAAATGGTGGTGTGGAAAGCCTGCGAGCAATCCCTTGGATCTTCTCTTGGAGCCAAAATAGATTAGTATTACCTGCATGGTTAGGTGCAGGGGAAGCGATTCAATATTCCGTTAATCAAGGTCATCAAGCACTGCTGGAAGAAATGTGCCGTGAGTGGCCATTCTTTTCTACGCGCCTTGGCATGCTTGAGATGGTGTATTCTAAGTGTAACATCGATATTTCACGCTATTACGATCAACGCCTTGCAGATGAATCGCTTCTCCCACTCGGTGAACGCCTACGCGAGCAACTGAAGCAGGATATCAAAGCTGTGTTGAATGTTGAAAATAATGAGAACCTCATGCAGCGTGACCCATGGGGTCTTGAGTCTATTCGTCTACGCAACATCTATGTTGAGCCATTGAATATGCTGCAAGCTGAACTTCTCTATCGCACCCGCCAAACAGAGCAACCTTCTAATCACTTAGAAGAAGCATTGATGGTAACCATCGCAGGTATTGCAGCAGGAATGCGTAATACCGGTTAGAGTAAAAACACTTTCGAGGCTGATAAATTGTCAGCCTCAAGGGTATTCTTATCATTGATGACAAATTTCTCCCGCTTTATTACAAAATTAAAAACTATAAATTAAATAAAATATAAAATATAAAACCATTTATCTCACTTAATGAGTATATTGTTAATTTTTTTTAACTTATTCTCTACTACTATTCCACTTCATGCTTATTATTTATATACTACTTAACCGCTAGAAGCATATTACTCTAATCATAAATGCTTCAGCTTGATGGATCTCCATCACTCTAGGTGATAAACGGCTTTAAGGTGACAGGACCAACATTGTTGGTGCTATTTATACACAAAAAGCTCAAGTGCCGACAAGAGCACACCTGAAGTATAAATAGCTTGTTTACAAGTTTATTGACCATTGGATTGAAGACATGTCATTACCACACGTTATCTTAACTGTTCTAAGCACTCGCGACGCCACAGGTTACGATATTACGAAAGAATTCTCTGCGAGCATCGGTTACTTCTGGAAAGCAAGCCATCAACAGGTTTACCGCGAGCTCAATAAAATGGCTGAAAAGAATTTGGTTTCCTGCGTACTAGAACCTCAAGAAGGTAAACCAGATCGAAAAGTTTACTCCATCACCGACGCAGGTCGCGGTGCTTTAGGAGAGTGGTTTGATCAACCAACTGCACATCCTACTGTTCGTGATGAGTTTTCTGCCAAGTTAATGGCGTGTGCCATTCAACCTGCAGCACCTTTCCACGAGCAACTTTCACAGCTTGTTGTAGAATCGCGCAAATTAGTTTCTCATTACAAAGAAATAGAAGCTGCTTACTATGCAACTCCGTCGACTCTAGACAAGCAAGCTCGTTTAGAGCGCTTAACACTACGCCGTAATTTAATGCTTCGTGAAGCTTGGATTAACTGGGCAGATGAAGTCTTAACAGAACTCGAAGTGATTGGTTAACTTCAACTAAACACATCAATAGATTAAAGGCTTGCCTCGTAGCAAGCCTTTATTTTTAGATTACCAAATAACCTCAAGATGTTTGGTTCAAAGCTAGGTCATTTCACTGAACACAACGTCTTAGGTTACTTAAATATAATCAATATTTTAAACTTCTAGCACAACTTGCGGGCGAACACCCAGTGTATGACAGAGTGCATAAGTCATCTCAGCTCGATTAAGCGTATAAAAATGGAAATCTTTAACGCCTTCACGACTTAGTACACGAACCATATCAATTGCCTGACTTGCACCCACTAATTGCCTAGTAACCGGGTCATCATCCAGCCCTTCAAACTGCTTACTCATCCAACCCGGTACCTTCACATTATTTTGTGCAGCAAAGCGCGATGCTTGCTTGAAATTGGAAACAGGAAGAATACCTGGAACAATTTCCACATCGATACCAGCAGCAACGCAACGATCACGAAAACGCAGGTAAGATTCAACATCAAAAAAGAATTGGGTAATCGCTCGATTAGCACCCGCTTCGACTTTACGCTTAAGGTTCAACAAATCGGATTGTGCACTTTTCGCTTCTGGATGTACTTCTGGGAATGCCGCGACTGAAATATCGAAATCATGGCGTGCTTTAAGTAACTCAACTAAGTCTGAAGCATACATATCAGGAGCCCCTCCACCCGGAGGAATATCCCCTCTTAACGCCACTATATTTTTAATACCGTTAAACCAATAATCATCCGCAATCGCGTTCAACTCTTCTCGCGTTGCATCGATACAAGTGAGATGGGGAGCAGCGACCAGACCCGTTGCCGCTTTGATATCTTTTATGATGGAATGCGTTCTGTCTCGTTCTCCAGAGTTTGCCCCATATGTGACCGAAACAAATTTAGGTTGGAGGTGTTTGAGGCGATGTACCGAGTTCCAGAGGGTTTCTTCCATCTTCTCGCTACTAGGTGGAAAAAATTCAAATGACACATTGATATTGTCCGATAGTTCGGCAATATTCTGATTTAAGGCATCAATATGGCCTGCGTGTGTATAACCCATTTTACTCTCCCTGTGTGGCTGTTGACCACAAAAATCAAATCCTCAAACCGACGTTTAGACGTCTATATGTCCACAGAATGTAATGAATTCAGTTTAATGTCAACCTCGTAAATATGAATTTTATTCAAGTTGATCATTAATTGGATTCACCATCATTCATCTTTAAGAGTCATCCCTTCAGTTGGATTCAAGGAGACGAATATACCTAAGCATTGTTTATACCTAAGCATTGTGAGGTTACTTGAGTATCAGCAAGTATCGCACAAACCAAAAGCAAAAAACCTTGGCCCTAAGCCAAGGTTTTTGTCATGCATCGCAAAATCAAACGACTCACGATGAAGTTAATGAGTCCATTTTTCTACCCAGCCTAAGCTTAAAAAATAAGACACCTTTACCCTAGAATAAACTCGCTAATCGATTCAGATCCGATTGAATGGCTCCGGCCGTCACTTCACGACCGGCCCCAGGTCCACGAATCACAAGCGGGTTGTCTTTATACCACTGACTTTCTATCGCAAAGATGTTGTCACACGGCAATAGGTTCGCCAGCGCATGTTCAGCAGGTAAAGCTTCAATACCAACTGTCGCTTTGCCATTGCGTTCAAGTCGTGCCACATAACGCAACACCTGCCCTTTTTCTTGTGCTTGTTTTAATCGCTCATGTAAGGATTCATTGAGTGTTGCCCCTTGTTCGAAGAAAGCATCTAAACTTAACGTTCGTAAAGACGAAGGAACAAGTGATTCTACTCTGACTTGCTCAGGCTCGATCTCAAGTCCAGACTCACGAGCTAAAATAACCAGCTTGCGCATCACATCACTGCCGTCTAAATCAGCTCGAGGGTCGGGCTCAGTTAAACCTTGCTGCCAGGCTAAATCGACTAATTCACTAAAAGGGACACTGCCATCAAATTGTTGAAATAGCCAAGATAACGTTCCTGAGAAAATACCTGATAGCGCAACAATCTCATCACCACTTTCACGCAAGTCACGCACGGTATGATTGATCGGCAGCCCAGCACCCACAGTCGCATTATAAAGCCAATGTCGACCTGTTTTGGCAAAAGCATTTTGCACTTGATGGTAGTAATGACTATCAGCAGATCCTGCAACTTTATTAGCAGAAATCAAATGAAACCCGTATTGTGCAATATCTATATAACGAGTAGCCAACTGTTGACTTGCCGTCACATCCAAAACCACCACTTCATCGAAATCAGACAATCCATCGAGCTTAGTCAGCCAGCTACCATCATTTTCGATACTATCATCATCAAAATGTTGTAATACTTTATGTGGAGAAAGGCTACTTTCATCAAATAGATAAGTTTGGCTATCAATCACTGCAACCAATTCAAATATCATACCATGACGCTTTTTAAGTTCTTCTTGTTGAGTTGTGAACAAGGATAACCAGCTTGAACCAATATTACCTTTACCACACAAAGCTACTGCTATTCGCTTTTGAGCTTGAAACAGCTGGCGATGAATTGTTTGAACTAAAGAAGTCACATCAGTGCAACGAAGCACCGCTACTAAGCTCAAACCCGACTCTGTGGCTGAAATAAATTCTACAGAAGCATGCTTTAATTGCTGGTAAAAGCCAAAACAATGATTAGCATTTTTGGTCACCCCTGCTCCAACAGCAGCAAGTAATGAATAACCTTCTTTAAGTTTAATATCAGCATCTATAGCAGATTCTTGCAAGTGAGCTAACGCTCCCCCTGCAACCTCAGAAGTGTATGCTAGACGTAATCTTTGCTGCTCAGCTTGAACTTCAAAAGCTAAAGGCTCTAATTGGGCTCTTGTTAGGCTTCGTAGTGCCTCTTCTTTTGCTCGTTCAAAGTCATGACCATGAACAAATGAAAGTTGAATTAAGAGAATGTCATCCAAAGAAGTAATAATTTTTGCCCCTCGTCCCGAGGCTAAAACGCGTTCAATTCGTGTAGAACCCGCCTCTGATTGATAACTGCACTTAAGTTGAAGATTCATCGCACTTTGTGCCACAGGTTGTAGAGTCCGACTGTGCAACACAGGAGTTGCCAGGCGGGCTAGTTCACTCGCTTCATCCAAACGCAATAATGGCAACAAACAGGCATCGTTTACTAAACGAGGATCTGCACTATAAACTCCCACTACATCGCTCCAAATTGTCACAGTACCAACACCTGCTAGAGCCCCAATCGCCGTTGCTGAATAATCAGAGCCATTACGCCCAAGTAGTACCGTTTCATTAGCCTCATTCTTAGCCATAAATCCAGTAATAATGATACGCTTATGATTATGCTGAGCGAGTACTTCTTTAATAAGAGGGTAAGAACGAGCTCGATCAACCTCTGGTTGTGCACCTTCCTCTGCACGAAGAAATGCACGAGCATCTTGCGCGATTGCAGGTAAATCAGATTGTGACAACAAGCTTGCTAATAAACGTGAAGACCACACTTCTCCATAGCCTAATACTGTTGCTTGCTGAGCTTGAGTCAATGGTGCAGTCAATTCAGCCAACATAATAAAGTCATCGTGCAATGATGACCTCAGTTGTTCTTTAGCTTCACCCGATATCAACACCTCTAACAAATCAAACTGAAACTGCTTTAATGATTGTAATTTTTTATGAGCAACACGAACGTTAATGCTTAAATTTTCTACAAATGTAATTAACTGATTAGTTGTTTTTCCTGCCGCAGACACCACCACCAAATCATTTTCAGTAGAGTACTCTTTAAGGATTTCAACCACTCGTCGATAGCACTCTGGATCAGCTAAGCTGCTGCCACCAAATTTATGTAACTGACGCTGAACATTCATGATTTTTCCTTTAATTAGTATGCAGCCTTTAGAAAAGCTTTGTCTAAGTCAGTAATGAGATCTTGTGGATCCTCTAATCCCACCGATAAACGCAGTAATTGTTGAGAAACACCTGCTTCTAGTAATGCTTCTTCTCCCATTGCACGATGAGTCATTGATGCAGGATGACAAATTAAGCTCTCTACTCCACCTAAAGATTCAGCAAGCGAGAACAAAGAGAGCTCTTTTACAAAAACTTTAAGCTGTTCAAATGATCCAGCAAACTCAAAACTCAGCATAGCGCCAAAGCCCGATTGCTGCTGCTGAGCAATATCATGCCCAGGATGTTTAGGTAAACTGGGATGATAAATCTTATTAACTAAAGGTTGGTCTTGTAAGTACTCCAAAATTTGCTGAGCACTTTCCTCATGAACCCGCATTCTTGCTCCTAAAGTACGAATACCTCTCAACGTCATGTAGCTATCAAAAGGTGTCCCTGTTGAGCCAATACAATTCCCCCACCACGCTAATTCTTCAGCATGCTGTTCACTTTTCGTAATTACAACACCACCGATGACATCTGAGTGACCATTAATATACTTTGTAGTCGAGTGGATAACAAAGTCTGCCCCCAACTCTAGTGGCTTTTGGTATACAGGTGTCAAAAAAGTATTATCAACCGCCACCAATGCACCAACTTGTTTTGCTTTTTCACATACTAAAGCAATATTTATGACTCGCACTAATGGATTAGATGGACTTTCAATGAGGATAAGCTTTGGTTTTTTCTCTAGAGCAGCCTCCAATGCTTGTTGATCCGATTGATCAACAAACAGAACATTGAAATCGCCTTTTTGTGCTCGACTATTAAAAAGTCGATAAGTACCGCCATAGCAATCGTGTGGGGCGATAATCAGATCATTGGGGCCGAGAAATGCTGAAATCCATAAATTTAGAGCCGATGTTCCACAATTAGTAACAATTGCACCTTTACCAGACTCAAGTTCATAGAGTGCTTTTTCTAGTAACCCTCTATTTGGATTGCCTGAGCGAGTATAATCATATTGTGGTACTTCACCAAAAGCAGGAAAACCATAATTGGTTGAAAGATAAATTGGCGGAACGACAGCATGGTACTGAGTATCAGACTCAATACCTGTACGTACAGCAATAGTTGCAGGTTTATGGCGAATGCTCATCTGTGTATCCTTTCACTGGGTGACATCAAAGTGGGAATACGCTATATACTAGTTAGCCAAATAAACACATTAGCCACATAAACACGCTTCCCTAACAATTAATCTCACTTTACCCGCCAAAAATTCAGACGTCAACACTTCTAGACGTCTATATGTCTTTGATTATGTCAGTAAATCCAGCTAAGATTAGCCAAATCTATCTATTTTTCTAACCAATGACACAAATGAAGGTATTCAATGGCTGACTGGAATGGCGAATACATTAGCCCCTATGCAGAGCACGGTAAAAAAAGTGAACAAGTAAAAAAGATCACCGTCTCTATCCCGCTAAAAGTTTTGAAAGTACTAACTGACGAGCGAACTCGCCGCCAGATCAAAAACTTACGCCATGCAACTAACAGTGAACTGCTATGTGAAGCTTTCTTACACGCTTACACAGGTCAACCACTGCCAACTGACGAAGATCTCCGTAAGGACCGTCCAGATGATATTCCAACAGAAGCAAAGGCGTTGATGACGGCGATGGGAATTGAATTTGAAGCATTTGATGAAGAGTAACTTCTGGCACATCATCCAAATCTAATAACTCTTTTAATCATTAAAAATGAAAAAGGGACAGTTTTTGTCCCTTTTTTTAATATCTTCAATAGCTCTGATATTTATTCAGCCATATAATTTGCAGGCATTTCAATACGAGCAACACCCGATATTACCGCTGCTTGGGCTACGGCTTTTGCTACACGTGGTAGTAAACGTGGATCCATTGGTTTAGGAATAATGTAGTCTGAACCAAATTCAAGTGATTTTGCACCTGCAGCTTTCAATACCGCTTCAGGAACAGGCTCTTTCGCTAACTCACGAATCGCCTCAACTGCAGCCAACTTCATTTCATCGTTAATTTCGCTAGCGCGAACATCCAATGCACCACGGAAAATGAATGGGAAACACAGTACATTATTGACTTGGTTCGGGTAATCACTACGACCAGTTCCCATGATCAAATCATCACGAACTTCATGAGCTAGTTCAGGTTTGATTTCTGGATCTGGGTTTGAACAAGCAAACACGACAGGTTTATCAGCCATCAATTTTAGTGCTTCGGGTGGCAGTAAATTTGGCCCAGATACACCTAAGAATAAGTCAGCACCTTCAATCACATCTTCAAGGGTGCGTTTATCGGTATTATTAGCAAATAATTGCTTATATTCATTAAGATCATCGCGACGCGTGTGAATTACCCCTTTGCGATCCAGCATGTAGATTTTCTCACGCATCGCACCACACTTGATCAATAATTCCATACAAGCGACTGCTGCTGCACCAGCACCAAGACAAACGATCGTTGACTCTTCCAGCTTTTTACCTTGCAATTCTATTGCGTTTAACATACCTGCAGCGGTTACGATCGCAGTACCGTGCTGATCATCATGGAACACAGGTACATCACAACGTTCAATAAGACGTTTTTCAATTTCAAAACAATCTGGGGCTTTGATGTCTTCTAGGTTGATGCCACCAAAAGTGTCAGCAATATTAGCCACTGTATCAACAAATTCGTCGATCGTGCGGTGTTTTACTTCAATATCAATAGAGTCAAGTCCTGCAAAACGCTTAAACAGTAACGCTTTGCCTTCCATTACTGGTTTGGAAGCCAATGGACCAAGGTTGCCCAAACCAAGAATCGCCGTTCCATTAGAAATAACTGCAACCATGTTACCTTTTGCTGTGTACTTGTATACATTGTCAGCATTTTGCGCAATTTCACGCACGGGTTCAGCAACACCAGGGCTGTAAGCTAATGCCAAATCATTTGCGGTTTCTGCTGGTTTAGTCAACTCAACAGCAATTTTTCCTGGTGTAGGATAAGCATGGTAATCTAACGCTTGTTGGCGGCGCTGCTCTTCAAAGGTCATCTCTTGGCGATTGTCTTCAGACATGAATAGTTTCTCTTTTATTATTTTTTGTGTAAGGGGGAATAAATTCTAGCGGATAGATGCCAATCTTCATAGGTGAAAGTGCGACCAATATCATCAAAAATAATTGATAAAGTAGAGATTAGACCAGATATTAGTGATTTGCATCACATTTTAGATTTTTAACTCGCTTGTATCTTGTAGTAACAACAAGAAAAAATGCTCATCAGCAATCCGAAGACGAAGTGATGAATAGCCCGTTAGAGTACATAGAAAAGAAGAAGAAAACTTACCAAATATGTTCTGCTCTAAAAGCAAAAAAGGAAAGCCGAAGCTTTCCTTTTCTATGCACGGCTCTTCAAGGAAGAGCGGTGCTAGATTACGATTAATTCAA